>NZ_VWWG01000134.1:0-17676 GCF_011753085.1 Burkholderia sp. Tr-862 | reverse complement strand
CCGCTGCCGCCGCTACCGCCGGCCGGCGCATCGCCACGCCCGGCGCGCGCGTCGCCGCCGCGCCGCCAGTACAATGACCGGCATCCCCGCCGTTCGCCACGAGGCCTGTCATGACCGAACCGATCAAAGCCTTGCTGAAGCCGCACATTCGCGACATCGGCAACCTGCAGGTGCGCCGCACACTGCCCGCACTCGCCGCACGCCTCGTCGGCCCGTTCATCTTCTTCGATCACATGGGGCCCGCGGCGCTGCCGGCCGGCACCGGGCTCGACGTGCGCCCGCACCCGCATATCGGCCTCGCCACCGTCACCTATCTGTTCGACGGCGCGATCCTGCATCGCGACAGCCTCGGCTCGCGGCAGGAGATCGTGCCGGGCGACGTGAACTGGATGACGGCCGGCCGCGGCATCGTCCACTCGGAGCGCACGCCCGACGCGCAGCGCGCGAGCGGCCATACGGTGCACGGGATCCAGACCTGGGTCGCGCTGCCCGTCGCCCACGAGACCACCGAGCCGTCGTTCGAGCACCATGCGGCCGACACGCTGCCCAAGCGCAACGAAAACGGCGTGACGCTGACGGTGATCGCCGGCGACGCGTTCGGCCTGCGCTCGCCCGTCACGACGTTCTCGCGCACGCTGTACGTCGCCGCCGAATTCGCGGCCGGCGGCCGCCTCGAACTCGACGCGTCGCACGAGGAGCGCGCGGTCTACGTGGTCGACGGCGACCTGACGATCGACGGCACGCCGGTGCCGGCCGAGCAGATGGCCGTGCTCACGCCGGGCGCGACCGTCACGCTCGCGAGCGGCAACGGCACGCGCGCGATGTTGCTGGGCGGCGACAAGATCGACGGCGAGCGCTTCATCGAATGGAATTTCGTCGCCAGCAGCCGCGACGCGATCGAGCGCGCGAAAGCGGCGTGGACGAACCAGGAAATGGGCAAGGTGCCCGGCGAAACCGAATGGATTCCGCTGCCCGAATCGAAGCCGCGTTGAAAAAGGCGCGCGCCGCCCCCATCCTCACGACATTCGACTGGAAGAGAACGACATGGACACCACGCTTGCCACTTTCGAGAAAGACGTCATCGAGGCGTCGCTGGACGCCCCCGTGCTGGTCGACTTCTGGGCGCCGTGGTGCGGCCCCTGCAAGACGCTCGGTCCGCTGCTCGAAAAGCTCGAAGCCGATTATCAGGGCCGCTGGAAGCTCGTGAAGGTGAACGTCGACGAGAACCAGGAGCTCGCCGCGCACTTCCAGACGCGCAGCATCCCGCACGTGATCGCGTTTGCCGACGGGCGCCCGGTCGACCAGTTCATCGGCGTGCTGCCGGAAGGCCAGTTGCGCGCGTTCCTCGACCGGCTGCTGCCGGCGCCCGAGGAAGCCGAACGCCGCGCCGCGCAATACGCGATCGCCGAGTCACGCTACGACGATGCGCTCACCCACCTCGAGGCGGCGCTCGCGCTGAACCCCGGGTTCGACGATGCACGGCTCGACCTGATCGAACTGCTGCTCGCGAACAACCAGGTCGATGCCGCGCGCACCGAGGCCGAGCGCCTGTCGCCGCAGACCGTGCAGGGCGCCGATCCGCGCTACCAGGCGATCAAGACCCGTTTCGATGCGCTCGACGCGACGGCCGACCTGCCGCCGACCGACGCGCTCGAAGCGCGTATCGCGGCGAACCCCGCCGATCTCGACGCACGCTTCGACCTCGCGCAGAGCCTGATCGCGCGACGCGCCTACGAAGGCGCGCTCGAGCAGCTGCTGGAAATCGTGTTGCGCGACCGCGCGTATGGCGACGACCTCGGCCGCCGCACGATGCTGTCGGTGTTCGAGCTGGCGGGCGACAGCCCCGAGCTCGTCGCCGCGTGGCGGCGCAAGCTGAGCATGGCGCTCAACTGACGAACGGACGGCCGGGCCGCAATAATGGCCCGGCCGTCGCGCCGCGGCATCGCAGTATGCTGCTGCGCGTCGAGCGATGTCCGGATCAGCCCGCGGCTCGCGCCGCGAGCGCGCGCAGCGCATGCGCGGCGGCCGCGAAACCGAAGCTCGCGGTCACGCACACGCTGGAACCGAATCCCGCACAGTTGAGCCCCGCGACATGCGCGGCCGCGGACGGCTCCGCGCCATCCTCGATGTCGCAAGCGGCCGCTTCCGGATAGATCAGCGGCTCGTCCGAATACACGGCGCTGACCTTGAAGCGCGCCTTCGGCCCGCGTGGAAAGCCGTGCTGCTTGCGCAACTGCGCGCGCACCTTCGACAGCAGCGGATCCTGGATCGTCAGCGCGAGATCGTCGATCCGGATGCGCGTCGGGTCGAGCTGCCCGCCCGCGCCGCCGACCGTGACGAGCGGCTGCCCTTTCGCGACGCACCACGCGATCAGTGCAACCTTCGTACGCACGCTGTCGATCGCGTCGATCACGTAGTCGAAGCCGCCGCCGAGCAGCGCGTCGAAGTTGTCGGGTTCCGCGAAATCCTCGATCCGGTTCACGCGGCACGCGGGATCGATCAGCGCAATCCGCTCGGCCATCGCATCGACCTTCGGCTTGCCGTAATTGCCGTCGAGCGCGTGGATCTGCCGGTTCGTGTTGCTTTCCGCAACGTTGTCGAGATCGATCAGCGTCAGCGTGCCGATCGCGCTGCGCGCGAGCGCCTCGGCCGTCCACGAACCGACGCCGCCGATGCCGATCACGGCGACGTGCGCGCGCTCGAACGCGGCGAGCGCGGGGGCGCCGTACAACCGCGCGATGCCGCCGAAACGGCGTTCGCGATCCACGTCAAGCTGGATTGTCGGGCTCGGGGTAAGATCAGAAGAACTGGGCGGGGCAGCGTCGGGGGCGGACATGGCAGCAAGGAAAACGTAAGCGTACAGCCCTCTATTTTGCCTGAACTCGCCGCCCACACGCGCCACTGTGCACGCACGATTCTCGCGCGTTCGCTATACTGGCCCCAGATTGAAGCGTTTGCATAACATGACAACTCTCGCCGATCTTCGCATCAACTATTCGCGTGCTTCGCTCGACGAAGCCGATGCCGCCCCCGACCCTTTCGCCCAGTTCGATCGCTGGTTCAAGGAGGCGCTCGCCGCCAAGCTTCCGGAGCCGAACACGATGACGCTCGCCACCGTCGGCGAGAACGGCCGGCCGTCGGCCCGAATCGTGCTCATCAAGGGTGTCGACGAACGCGGGTTTGTCTTCTTTACCAATTACGAAAGCCGCAAGGGCCGCGATCTCGCCGCCCATCCGTACGCGGCACTGCTGTTCTACTGGATCGAGCTCGAGCGCCAGGTGCGCATCGAAGGCCGGATCGAGAAAACCAGCACCGACGAAAGCGACCGCTATTTCGCGTCGCGCCCGCTCGGTTCGCGCATCGGTGCGTGGGCGTCCGAGCAGAGCGCCGTGATCGACAGCCGCGCGACGCTCGAAGCGCGCGAGAAGGCTGTGGCCGAACGCTACGGCGAGAATCCGCCGCGCCCGCCGCAGTGGGGCGGTTATCGCGTCGTGCCCGACGCGATCGAATTCTGGCAGGGCCGCCCGTCGCGGCTGCACGATCGCCTGCTCTACACGCGCGACGCCGCGGCGGCGCCGGGCTGGACCATCTCGCGCCTGTCGCCGTAAGCAAGGCTGCGGCAGCGGCGCCGGCGCATGCCGGTCGTGTCTCGTGTTGCATCCGGGCGCCCGCCTTGAGAGGAGCGGGCGCCGGTCAAGATACTTGGCTGTATTCGATTCAACGAACAAACGGAGAATCCAAATGTTCTGGGAAAAGAAGCTGGCACAGTGGGCGGACGAAGTACGGGCGAAGGCGAACATACCGGCGCGCCTCGTGCTGTGGAACGGCGATCAACTCGATTTCGGCACCTTCACCGCGCCGCAGGTCACGCTGAAGGTCAACAGCGCGTCCGCGTTGCCGCTCCTGCTCGAACCGAGCCTCGACAATCTCGGCGAGGCGTACGTGAAGGGCAAGATCGACATCGAGGGCAGGCTGTCGGACATCATCAACATCAGCTACTCGCTCGCGCGCAGCACGGTCACCAGCGCCAGCAAGCTCGCGCGCGTGAAGCGCTACTTCAATCATACGAAGAACACCGACAGGAAGGCGATCCAGTATCACTACGACGTCTCGAACGAGTTCTACCAGCTGTGGCTCGACGAGAACATGGTGTACTCGTGCGCGTACTTCGAGAACGGCGATGAGGATCTTGCCACCGCGCAGATCAAGAAGATCGACCACATCCTGACCAAGATCCAGCTCGAGCCCGGCCAGCGCCTGCTCGACATCGGCTGCGGCTGGGGCGCGCTCGTGCTGCGCGCCGCGCAGAAATTCGGCGCGACCTGTCTGGGCGTGACGCTGTCGCAGAACCAGTTCGATCTCGCGACCGCACGTGTGAAGGCCGCCGGGCTCGAGGACAAGATCGAGATTCGCCTGCAGGACTACCGCGAGATCGAGGGGCAGTTCGACCGCATCACGAGCGTCGGGATGTTCGAGCACGTCGGCCGCAAGAACCTGCCGCTCTATTTCTCGCGCGTGCATGACCTGCTGACCGACGACGGCATCGCGATGAACCACGGCATCACGTCGACCGACGCCGAAAGCGGCGAGACGGCACTCGGCGGCGGCGAATTCATCGACCGCTACGTGTTCCCGGACGGCGAGCTGCCGCACATCAGCCTCGCGCTCGAAGCGGCGCAGCGCGGCGGGCTCGAGGCGATTGACGTCGAAAGCCTGCGGCGGCACTATGCGCGCACGCTCGAGATCTGGACCGAGAACTTCGAGGCGAAGGCGGAACAAGCGCGCGCGCTCGTCGACGACGAAAAATTCCGCATCTGGCGCGTGTACCTCGCCGGTTGCGCGTATGCATTCGAGCACGACGACGTGTCGATCTTCCAGATCGTGTGCCGCAAGGCCGGACGCAGCGCGAAAACGCTGCCGTGGTCGCGGCGCTACATGTACGAACACACGCTGCCGCGCTAGGCGGCATTTCACGCTGGGCACGCATGGGTGACGGCAGGACGCGGCGCAACACGCCGCCGCAACGACAGCAGCGCGACGAACCGGACGGGTCGCACGCCGACGGGCAGTTCGACCTGTTCGGCGCGTCGCCCGCCGACGCACGCGCAGCGGCTGCGCCCTCGGATGACGACAATCCTGCCGGCGCCAGCGATCCCGTGACGCCGGACGAGCACGATGCTGCGCAACCGGCAAAGTCGCCCGCGCGCGCGGGCCGTGCCTCGCCCCGCCCTTCCTCCGACCAGGAGCCGGAACCGCCCCCCGCCTCAGGCCTGCTGTGGGACGAACCGTCCCCGCCTGCCACGCCGCCAAAGAAGGGCCGGCGCCGGCGCGCCGTGCCGCCCGCATCGGTTTCCGCGGAAGTCGCCGCCGTGGCGGCCGCCCTGCCGCCGAATGTGCGGCTCGGCACGTCGTCGTGGTATTTCCCCGGCTGGGACGGCATCGTCTACGACGGCGATTTCGCGCAGACGAAGCTGTCGCGCGAGGGGCTCGAGGCGTACGGCGCGCATCCGCTGCTGAAGAGCGTGAGCCTCGACCGGTCGTTCTACGGCCCGCTGTCGGTGGCCGACTATCTGCGCTACGCACAACAGGTGCCGGACGACTTCCGCTTCGTCGTGAAGGCGCCGGCGTCGGTCACCGACGCGGTCGTGCGCGGCCGGCGCGGCGAGCCGTCGGGCCCGAACCCGACCTTTCTCGACGCGGAGCTCGCCACCCGGGAATTCGTGCAGCCGTGCATCGAAGGGCTCGGCAAGAAAGCCGGCGTGCTGGTGTTCCAGTTTTCGCCGATGCCCGATCAACTGCTCGTCGAACCGGCCGCGCTGATCGACCGGCTGTCGGCGTTCTTCGCGGCGCTGCCGCCGCTGCCGCCGGACGCCGGCGGCACGCGCTACGCGATCGAGATCCGCGACGCGTGCCTGCTCACGCCGCGCTTCATCCGCGCGCTCGCGGCGCTCGGTGTGCGCTACTGTGTCGGCCTGCATGCGCGGATGCCCGACCCGCTGCGCCAGGCGGCCGCGCTCGCGCTGCTCGACGGCGACGCGCCGGGCCCGCTGATCGTGCGCTGGAGCCTGCATGGCGGATTCAAGTACGAACAGGCCAAGGCGAAGTACGAGCCGTTCGACAAGCTCGTCGACGAGGATCCGGCCACGCGCTCGGCGCTCGCCGAATTGGCCGCGCGCTACGCGCTGGCCGGACAGCCGGTGATCATCACGATCAACAACAAGGCGGAAGGCTCCGCGCCGCTGTCGTGCGTCGCGCTCGCGCGCGAGATCGCCGCCGCGTGCGCGCAGTGGCGCAGCGAGGCGGCGTAGGGTTCGGCGGCGGCCGTCTGGCGGCGCCGCCTGCGGGCTTGCCGGCCGATTACGCGCCGCGCAGCGACTTCAGCCGGTGCGAGAACTTCTGGCGGAATTTCGCGAGCTTCGGCCCGATCACGACCGAACAGTAACCCTGCCCCGGATTGCGCGCGTAATAGTTCTGGTGATAGTCCTCGGCCGGCCAGTAGTTGTCGTCGAGCGGCACGACCTGCGTGACGATCGGCTGCCCGAACACCTGCTCGCGCTCCAGTTCGCGGATCACGTCCAGCGCGACGTCGCGCTGCTCGTCCGAATGCGTGAACACGACCGAACGGTACTGCGTGCCGACGTCGTTGCCCTGCCGGTTCAGTTGGGTCGGATCATGCGTCGCGAAGAAGATCTCGAGGATCTCGCGATAACCGATGCGCGCCGGATCGAACGTCACGTTCACGACTTCCGCGTGACCGGTGTCGCCTTCGCACACGTCGCGATAGCCGGGATTGCGCATATGGCCGCCCGCATAGCCCGACTGGACGGCCGTCACGCCGTCGACATCGAGAAACACGGCCTCCGTGCACCAGAAGCACCCGCCGCCCACAGTCGCGGTTTCAAGCATCTCGTTCACCATGAAATCATCACCTCGTTGATGACGGCGACCGGCACGCAAGCGCGCGCCGGCGCCGCCGGTCCGTATCGCCGCTGCCCGGTTGCCCGGCGCGAAGCGGCACGCGTTCAAGTATCTCACTCGCGCGCGAATCAGGCAGAAACGCGCGCGGGCCACGCACCACCTGCGGTGCGTTTCTCGACTACACTTAGGCACGCTTGCCCGCGACGGCACACCGTCCGGCTGCACGCAGCGTCCGATGCATGCCCGCCCCGATGCCAACATCATCCGCCGGAACATCGCTATGCACGCCCCGACAGAAATCGTCCGGATTGCAGCTCCGCCCGCCGGTGCCCCGCGCGCCGGCACTTCCATCGCACCATTGCGCCACCATGCGTCCGTCGCGCCCGTTGCGTCGCCTGCGCGGCGAGCCGGTGCACCCCGTTTCCCCGCTGTCCCGATCTGATGCACCGCACCGCGCGTCCTGCCACGCGTGCGGCCGCCGGTGCATGCGCATCACGCAACTGTTCGACCCGCACGCCCGCAACGAACGGCCGTGCGCCCGTGATCCGATACAACCGAGAGAGGCACTACGATGAGCATGCGGCCTGACCCGACATTTCACGCTTCGCCGGAACTCGCAATGCAGGCGCCGGCGGAAGAGTTTGCCTATACATTGTTGCTGAGCCCCGATTTTTCCAGACCCGATGCGCTCGCCGTGATCGACGTGAAGCCCGGTTCCTCGACCTACGGCAAGATCGTGCACACGGTGACGATGCCGAACACCGGCGACGAGTTTCACCACTTCGGCTGGAATGCGTGTTCGTCGTCGCTGTCGCCGCTGACCGGCCACGCGTTTCTCGAGCGCCGCTTCCTGATCATCCCCGGCCTGCGCTCGTCGCGGATCTACGTGATCGACACGAAGCCGCACCCGACGCAGGCGTGCATCCACAAGATCATCGAACCCGACGAGATCTTCGCGAAGACCGGCTATTCGCGGCCGCATACGGTCCACTGCGGCCCCGAAGGCATCTACGTGAGCACGCTCGGCGGCGCGGGCAAGGACGGCACCGATGGCGCGCCCGGCATCTTCATCATGGACTGCGAGACCTTCGACGTGCTCGGCCGCTGGGAAATCGACCGCGGCCCGCAGGACAAGCATTACGACTTCTGGTGGAACCTGCCGCGCGACTACATGGTGTCGAGCGAATGGGCGCTGCCGCCGCAGTTCGAGAACGGCATCGTGCCGGAAGACCTGCTCGCGAACCGCTACGGCCACCGGCTGCATTTCTGGGATCTGCGCGCGCGGCGCAACGTGCAGACGATCGATCTCGGCGCGCAGCACCAGATGGCGCTCGAAGTGCGGCCCGCGCACGATCCGGTGCGCGAATACGGGTTCGTCGGCGTCGTGGTCGATACGACCAACCTGGAAGGGTCGATCTGGACCTGGTGGCGCGAGGACGGCCAGTTCCATGTGAAGAAGACCGCGACGATCCCGCCCGAGCCGGCCGCGGCCGACGAGCTGCCGCCGCTGCTGCAAGGGTTCGGCGCGGTGCCGCCGCTCGTGACCGACATCGACCTGTCGCTCGACGACCGCTTCCTGTACGTGTCGTGCTGGGGCACGGGCGAAATGCGCCAGTACGACGTATCGGATCCGCATCACCCGGTGCTCGCGGGGTCGGTGCGCATCGGCGGCATCGTGCGCCGCGCGCCGCACACGAACGGCCGCGCGTTCGCGGGCGGCCCGCAGATGGTCGAGATCAGCCGTGACGGCCGGCGCGTGTACTGGACCAACTCGCTCTACTCGACGTGGGACGACCAGTTCTATCCGGACGGCGTGCCGGCCGCGCAGGTGCTCGCGCATGTGGGGCCGCAGGGCGGGCTGACGCTCGCCGACGACTACTGGGTCGAGTTCCCCGACGGCTATCGCGCGCACCAGATCCGGCTCGAGGGCGGCGACTGCTCGACGGACTCGTTCTGCTATCCGTCGGTCAAGCGTTGAACGCCGGCCTCTCCGCGCCGCTCGCGCTGTGGGCGGCCGTGCTCGCGAGCGGCGTTTATCACGGACTCAACCCGGCGATGGGCTGGCCGCTCGCGGTGTCGAACGCGCTGATGACGCGCCGCGGCGGCGCGCTGGTCGCGGCGCTCGGCTATCTCGCGCTCGGCCATGCGCTGGCTGTCTTCATGGTGATGCTGCCGTTCGGGCTGCTCGCCGCGTTGCTCGCGTGGCAGTCGGCGATCCGGATCGGCGCGAGCGCGCTCGTGATCGGCTTCGGCGCGGTGCTGCTGATCCGGCGTCGCCACCCGCGTGCGCTTGCGCGGATTGCACCCGCGCGGCTCGGGCTGTGGTCGTTCGCGGTCGCGCTCGCGCACGGCGCGGGACTGATGCTGGTGCCGATCTATCTCGGGCTCTGCGGGCTCGACCGGGATGCCGGCCATCGCGCGGCGGCCGCGCTCGTCGACGCGCATCTCGGGATGGCCCTCGTCGTCGCGGCCGTGCATGCGGCCGCGATGATCGGCGCGGGCGGCGTGCTCGCGTGGCTCGTGTACCGCTATCTCGGGCTGAAGTTCGTCGCGCGCAGCTGGTTCAACCTCGACGCGGTGTGGGCGTCGAGCCTGATCCTGACGGGTGCGCTGTCGCTCGGGCTGGCGGCGGCACGCTAGCACCTGGCGCACGGCGCGGCCGCGGATGGCGCGCGGCAAAACGCGACAGAACGGCCGTTCGGCCTTTGATCGCTACGCCGCGCGACAGTGTTCGCTACCTCACGCTCACTCCGCAATGCGCCGCCCGCATGGGCCCGGCGGTCGCGATTCCGCTAAAATCTGACCATGCGCACCCCTTCCCAACCGATCGCCCCGGCCTTGTCGCCTTTCGTCCGCCGCGCCCGTTGCATCCGCCGCGCGCCGCGCCCGTCCGTTTCGTTCCGGATGGCCGCCCGATGAACCATGCCAACCCGCCGGATTTCGATTCGGCCGCATTCCGTCAGGCGCTCGGCCAGTTCGCGACGGGCGTCACCGTCATCACGACGCAGGCGCCGTCCGGGCAGTTGATCGGCATCACCGCGAGCTCGTTCAACTCGGTGTCGCTCGATCCGCCGCTCGTGCTGTGGAGCCTCGCGCACAAATCGGCGTCGACGCCGGTGTTCCGCAGCAACAGCCATTACGTGGTGAATGTGCTCGCTGCATCGCAGATCGACCTGTGCAAGCGCTTCTCGACCTACAAGGGCGACCGCTTCGAAGGCATCGCGCACGTGGCCGGCAACTCGGGCATGCCGGTGCTCGACGGTGCGCTCGCGTGGTTCGAATGCCACAACCGCAGCCGCTACGACGAAGGCGACCACGTGATCTTCGTCGGCGAAGTGGAACGCTGCGGCGTGCGCGCGGTGTCGGATACCACGCCGCCGCTCGTGTTCCACGGCGGCGGCTTCCACGGCCTCACACCGCTTTGATCGCCCCGGTGCGCGCCAATCCGACCGGCGCGCCCGCTTCGTCCTTCAGCGTCTGCAGCACGATGTTCGAACGGATGTCCATTACGCCCGGCGCCTTGTAGAGCCGGTTCAGCACGAAATCCGAATAGTGCTTGAGGTTGTGCGCGAGCACGCGCAGCAGATAGTGGCTCTCGCCCGTCACGACGAACGCGCCGACCACCTCCGGCCATTCGCGCAGCGCTTCCGCGAAGCGCTCGTGCCATTGATTCTCTTCGTTGCGCATTGACACCTGCACGAACGCCTCGAGCTCGAAGCCGAGCTTCTCGCGGCTCAGGCACGCGCGATAGTGTTCGATGACGCCCTGCTCCTCGAGCAGGCGCATCCGGCGCAGACAGGCCGACGGCGAAAGCGAGATGCGTTCGGCCAGGTCGAGATTGCTGATTCTGCCTTCCTCCTGCAGTACCGCCAGAATCCTGCAGTCGGTGGCATCGAGCGTGATCGCATGCATTTTTGGTCCCCCTTTTCCCTCTCATTCGAATTATCTGCCAATTCGGCGGATTGTCCATGTTTATTTCGCAAGCACTTTCTGCGAGCGTCCACCTATCATTCGAAGGATCGATTCACCGATTCGTCATGCCATGGACACACTCTGGGACATCTCGCCGCCCGTCAGCCCCGCCACCCCCGTGTGGCCGGGCGATACGCCCGTTTCCGTCGAACGCGTGTGGCGGATGGAGGCCGGCTCGCCGGTCAACGTCGCGCGGCTGACGCTGTCGCCGCATACGGGCGCGCACTGCGACGCGCCGCTCCACTATGACGCCGACGGCGCGCCGATCGGCGCGGTGCCGCTCGATACCTATCTCGGCCCGTGCCGCGTGATCCACTGCATCGGCGCAGCGCCGGTCGTGCGCCCGGCCGACATCGAGGCCGCGCTCGACGGCGTGCCGCCGCGCGTGCTGCTGCGCACCTATGCACGCGCCAGCGTCGAGCAATGGGACAGCGGCTTCTGCGCGGTCGCGCCCGAGACCGTCGACCTGCTCGCCGCGCACGGCGTGAAGCTGATCGGCATCGACACGCCGTCGCTCGACCCGCAGGAATCCAAGACCATGGATGCGCATCATCGCGTGCGCGCACACCGGATGGCGATCCTCGAAGGGATCGTGCTCGACGACGTGCCGCCCGGCGACTACGAGCTGATCGCGCTGCCGCTGAAGTTCGCGACGCTCGACGCAAGCCCCGTGCGTGCGGTGCTGCGCGCGCTGCCCGGCCACTCCTCCTGATTACCCGACCCACTGACCCGACATCATGATCAAGACCCGTGAAGACGCGCTCATCCTCGACCGCGACGACCCGCTCGCCGCGCTGCGCGACCAGTTCGCGCTGCCCGATGGCGTGATCTATCTCGACGGCAACTCGCTCGGCGCCCAGCCGCGCGCATCGGCCGCCCGCGCGCAACAGGTGATCGGCGCCGAATGGGGCGAAGGCCTGATCCGCAGCTGGAACACCGCCGGCTGGTTCGCGCTGCCGCGCCGCCTCGGCGACAAGCTCGCGACGCTGATCGGCGGCGCGCCCGGCGAGACCGTCGTGACCGACACCATCTCGATCAACCTGTTCAAGCTGCTGTCGGCGATGCTGCGTCACCAGGCCGAGCGCGCGCCGGAGCGCCGCGTGATCGTGTCGGAGCGCTCGAACTTCCCGACCGACCTGTACATCGCGCAAGGGCTGATCGAGCAGCTCGGCGGCGGCTACGAGCTGCGCCTGATCGACGATCCGGCCGACCTGCCCGATGCGCTCGGCGCGGACACGGCCGTCGCGATGATCACGCACGTGAACTACCGCACCGGCTACATGCACGACATGCCGGCCGTCACGCAGCTCGTGCACGACGCGGGCGCGCTGATGCTGTGGGATCTCGCGCACTCGGCCGGCGCGGTGCCGGTCGACCTGAACGGCGCGCATGCGGACGGCGCGGTCGGCTGCACGTACAAGTACCTGAACGGCGGCCCCGGTTCGCCGGCGTTCGTGTGGGTGCCGCAGCGCCATCACGCGCATTTCTCGCAACCGCTGTCAGGCTGGTGGGGCCATCGCGCACCGTTCGCGATGCAGCCGGGCTTCGCGCCCGATCCGGGCATCGCGCGCTTCCTGTGCGGCACGCAGCCGATCGTGTCGATGTCGATGGTCGAATGCGGGCTCGACGTGTTCCTGCAGACCGACATGCAAACGATCCGCCGCAAGTCGCTCGCGCTCACCGATGCGTTCATCGCACTCGTCGAAGCACGCTGCGCGGGCCTGTCGCTGAAGCTCGTCACGCCGCGCGCGCATCACCAGCGCGGCTCGCAGGCGAGCTTCGAGCATCCGCACGGCTACGAGGTGATGCAGGCGCTGATCGCGCGCGGCGTGATTGGCGACTACCGCGAGCCGTACGTGCTGCGCTTCGGCTTCACACCGCTCTATACGCGCTTCGCCGACGTGTGGGATGCCGTCGAGACGCTGCGCGACATCCTGGCCACCGATGCGTGGAAGGCACCCGAGTTCGCCGAGCGCGGCGCGGTGACCTGATCGGCGTCGACCGGCGCGCGCAGGCCGCGCGCCGCGCCCCCCGTCATTCAAATCTGGAGAGAGTCGTGAATTCTGGTCATATGCAGCCACCCGGCGACAATGCGCCGGCGGGCTGCCCGTTCTCGGGCGCACGCGCGGCCCAACCCGCTCATGAAGCGCCGCACGTGCCCGGCGATGCTGCAGGCGAAGCCGGCTGGCACGACGCGCAGCTCGATTTTTCGAAGTCGATGAGCTACGGCGACTATCTGTCGCTGAATTCGATCCTCGACGCGCAGCATCCGCTGTCGCCCGATCACAACGAGATGCTGTTCATCATCCAGCATCAGACGAGCGAGCTGTGGATGAAGCTCGCGCTGTTCGAGCTGCGCGGCGCGCTCGACGCGGTGCGCGGCGATGCGCTGCCGCCCGCGTTCAAGATGCTCGCGCGCGTGTCGCGGATCCTCGAGCAGCTCGTGCAGGCGTGGAACGTGCTGTCGACGATGACGCCGTCCGAGTATTCGGCGATGCGGCCGTATCTCGGCCAGTCGTCGGGCTTCCAGTCGTACCAGTACCGGCAGCTCGAATTCCTGCTCGGCAACAAGAACGTGCAGATGCTGCAGCCGCATGCGCACCGGCCCGACATCCTCGAACAGGTGCGCGCGACGCTCGAGGCGCCGTCGTTCTACGACGAGGTCGTGCGCCTGCTCGCGCGGCGCGGTTTCCCGATCGCGCCCGAGCGGCTCGAGCGCGACTGGACACAGCCGATGCGTCACGACGAAACGGTCGAGGCCGCGTGGCTCGAGGTCTACCGTCACCCGCAGCAGCACTGGGAGCTGTACGAGATGGCCGAGGAACTCGTCGATCTCGAGGATGCGTTCCGCCAGTGGCGCTTCCGCCACGTGACGACCGTCGAGCGCATCATCGGCTTCAAGCAGGGCACGGGCGGCACGAGCGGCGCGCCGTATCTGCGCAAGATGCTCGACGTCGTGCTGTTCCCCGAGCTCTGGCACGTGCGCACCACGCTGTAACGCACGACACGCGCCCGCGCGTCACGACGACGTGCGGGCCAGCTCCTCGCCTTCGCGCGGCAACGCCCGTTCACGCGCGAACCGCGGAATGTGGCGCCGCATCGCGAGCAGTGCGACGCACACCACGCCCATCGCGGCGGCCAGCATCGTCAGGTACGCCGTCGCGCCGCCCGCGGTGATCACGATCGCGCCCGCGAACGCGCTGAGGATCGCGCCGAGCCGGCCGAATGCCAGCGCGCTCGCGGTGCCGGTCGCACGCACCGCCGTCGGATAGATGTACGCGCAGAGCGCATACATCGTCGACTGCACCGCGTTGACGAACAAACCGTGCAGGCCGAGCCCGACGATCAGCCAGCCCGTGTGGCGTCCCGCATCGATACCCATCAGCCATATCGCGCTCGCCACGCCGCCGATGCTGCACAGCGCGAGCGGCCAGCGTGAACCGGCACGCGTGATCGCCCATGCGCACAGCAGCGCGCCGATCACGCCGCCAAGGTTGTAGGCGGTCAACCCCGAGCCCGCGACCGACACGCTCAGCCCGCTCGCGGCCAGCATCGTCGGCAGCCAGCTGAATGCCGCATACACGGCGAGCAGGCACATGAAAAATGCGCACCACAGCGCGATCGTGTCGCGCGCCTGGTGGCCGGCGAACAATGCGCCGAACCCGCCTCGCGCGCCGGGTGCGCGTGCATCGCGCAGATCGGTGAACACGGTGCCCGGCGCGACCGGCCGCTGCATGCGCGCGAGCAGCGCGCCGAGTTCCGGCCAGCGCGCGGGGCGGCGCGCCAGATAGCGCGGCGATTCGGGCAGCGCGCGCACCAGCACGAAACCGAGCACGAGCGGCAGCGCGCCGCCGGCGAAGAACAGCCCGCGCCAGCCATAGCGCGGAAGCACCTCGTGCGCGAACAGTCCGGCCAGCATGCCGCCGAGCGGCACGCAGACGATCGTCGCCGTCACCATCATCGTGCGGCGCCGCGCGGGCGTGTATTCGGCCGTCATCGTCGTGGCGGTCGGCAGCGCGCCGCCGATTCCGAGCCCCGCGCAGAAGCGCAGCATCGCGATCGTCGCGACATCCGGCGCGAAGCCGATCGCGCAGGTCGCGACGCCGAACAGGAACACGCTGCCGATCACGGCCTGGCGGCGGCCGAAACGATCCGCGACGATCCCCGCGCACGCGCTGCCGATGCCCATGCCGATCAGCCCGGCAGCCACCGCCGGCGCGAATGCGCCGCGCGTGATTCCCCATTCGCGGATCAGCACCGGAATCGCGAAGCCGATCAACTGGCCGTCGAAGCCGTCGAGCACGATCGCGAGCGCGGCAAGCAGCACCACGCAACGCTGCATCGTCGTGAACGGCCCGTCGTCGAGCGTCGCGCCGATGTCGACCGACGGCGGCTGCACTCCGTCGCGCGTGCTCATGCGACCTCCCGGCTGCCGCGCATCGGCGGCAAGGTGCGCGAACGGCGCGCGGCAAGACAACGGTATTCGATGAGTTTCATGGCGTCTCCTGTTGTCCGGGCTGACGCGCTGGCGCGTGCCCGGATCTCGTGCTGCGCGGCCGGTCGACGTCAATGCATCGGCGCCGGCCCCGGCATCCTGTCCAACCTGTCTCGATCCGGCGGCATCGCGTCACGCGGCGCGCGCGTATCGTCGTGCGGCGCCAGCCGGCCGCCGGCCTGATGCTCAGTCGAGCTTCGCATCGATCAGCCGGACCAGCGCGAGCAGCGTCTCGACGTGCGGCACCGCGACGCCCGTCTCGCGCGCGGCCGCGACGACCTGACCGTTGATCGCGCCGATCTCGGTGCGGCGGCCCGCGAGCACGTCCTGCAGCATCGACGGCCGATGGCCGCGATGCTCGCGGATCGCATGCTCGACATTGCGCGCGATCCGCTCGCCGTCCACGGCGACGCCTTTCGCGCGCGCGACGGCAGCCGTCTCCGCCGCGATCGCGAGCGCGAGCCGCGGACCTCCGGGATCGCGGCCGAGCTGGTCGACCGTGCAGCCCGTCGCCGCGCACAGCGTGTTGAGCGCCGCATTGAACGCGACCTTCTCCCAGATCGCGGCCCAGACGTCCGCATCGAGCGAACACGCGAGCCCGGCGCGCGACAGCGCGTCGGCCACGGCCGCCGCGAACGGGCGCGGCGCGCCGTCCGCCGTCATCATGCGGATCGTGCCGGCACCGTGCGAGCGCACGTGTCCGGCGCCCGCGAAGTCGGCCGGCCACGTCGTGACGCCGACCAGAATGCGCTCGAGCGACACGAACGTGTTCAGCGCCTCGACGTTGCCGAGACCGTTCTGCAGCGTCAGCACGGATGTCCGCGGCGTCAGCAATGCGTGCACGCCTTCGAGTGCCGCGCACGTGTGCAGCGATTTCGTGAACACGATCAGCAAATCGAACGGGGCATCGGGCGCGGCGCCTGCCGCCGCATTCGCGGCTTCCGGCCGCACGGCCTGCAGCGTGCGGATGCGGCGTTCGCCGCGATCATCGTCGATGCGCAGCCCGTCGCGACGGATCGCATCGAGATGCGCGTCGTTCACGTCGATCAGCGTCACGGCTTCGCCGTGCTCGGCCAGCCGCGCGCCGAACAGCGAGCCCATCGCGCCGGCACCCAGAATCGCAATCCTCATCGTCGGTCGCCTCTCAGAACGGGTAGTGGCGCGGCGTGGTCTGCACGGTGATCCAGCGCAGGTCCGTGAACGCGGCGATGCCGGCCTGGCCGCCGAAATGCCCGAAGCCGCTGTCCTTCACGCCGCCGAACGGCATCTGCGCCTCGTCGTGCACGGTCGGGCCGTTCACGTGGCAAATGCCCGATTCGATGCGCGCCGCGACGCGCATCGCGCGCGCGACATCGCGGCTGAACACCGCCGACGACAGCCCGAACGCGTTGTCGTTCGCGCAGTCGATCGCGGCCGCCTCGCCGTCGACCCGCACGATGCCCTTCACCGGCCCGAACGACTCCTCCGCATAGATCCGCATCGCGGGCGTCACGCGATCGAGCAGCGTCGCCGGAAACAGCGTGGTGTCGGACTGGCCGCCGCACAGCAGCGTCGCGCCGTGCGCGAGCGCATCGTCGATCAGCGTGTTGCAGCGCTCGACGGCCTTCATGTCGATCAGCGAGCCGAGCACGACGGGCCGGTGGCGCGGGTCGCCCAGCGGCAGCGACGCGGCCCGGGCGGCGAGCTTCGCGACGAACGCGTCGGCGATCGATGCGTCGACGATGATCCGCTCGGTCGACATGCAGATCTGCCCGGAATTCGCGAACGCGCCGAACGCGGCCGCCGCGACCGCCGCGTCGAGATCGGCATCGTCGAGCACGACGAACGGCGCCTTGCCGCCGAGTTCCAGCACCGACGGTTTCAGATGACGCGCGCACGCTTCGGCGATGATCCGCCCGACGCGCGTCGATCCGGTGAAATTCACGCGGCGCACGGCTGGATGCGCGATCAGTGCGTCGACGACGGCGCCCGCGTCCTCGGGCGCGTTCGTCACGAAGTTGACGACGCCCGGCGGCAGCCCGGCCTCCTGCAGCGCCTCGACGACCAGCCCGTGCGTGACCGGGCACAGTTCGGAACCCTTGAGCACGATCGTGTTGCCGCACGCGAGCGGCAGCGCGAGCGCGCGCGTCGCGAGGATCACCGGCGCGTTCCACGGCGCGATGCCGAGCACGACGCCGGCCGGCTGCCGCACGCCCATCGCGAGCGAGCCGGGCACGTCGGACGGGATCAGCTCGCCGCCGATCTGCGTGGTCAGCGACGCGGCCTCGACGAGCCCGCGTCGCTGACCACGA
>NZ_VWWG01000133.1:0-17802 GCF_011753085.1 Burkholderia sp. Tr-862 | reverse complement strand
CGCGCCGCTCAGCAGCGGTCCCGCGATGCCGGCCGCAGGCTCGTCGTCCGCGATCACGCCGCCGGCTGCCGCCGCCGCATCGAGCGATACGGCAGCAGCGCCGAGCGGCCCCGTGACGTTTGCATGGCCCGTGCGCGGCCCGCTGCTGAACGGTTTTGACGACGCGAAGAACAAGGGTGTCAATATCGGCGGCACGTCCGGTGAACCCGTGAAGGCGGCGGCCGATGGCCGCGTCGTCTATTCGGGCAATGGCCTGCGTGGCTACGGCAACCTCATTATCATCAAACACGATGCAACTTACCTCACGGCGTATGCACATAATCGCGCTTTGATGGTAAAAGAGGGGGACGCGGTGACGAAGGGGCAGAAGATCGCCGAGATGGGTAACAGCGATGCTGACCGCGTGATGCTGCATTTCGAGGTTCGCCGGCAGGGTAAACCTGTCGATCCGCTGAAGTATTTGCCGCCTCAATAACCGAGACGACCATGCCGAAATCGAAGCGCCACGAGCCGCAAGCCGAGTCTGAGAAGATCAGTCGTGCCACGCAAGCATCGGTGGGGCGAGCTGGCGCTTCGAAGGACGACGAAGACGACGTCGCGGAAAACGAACGTGATATCGAGGCGAGCGACGCCGAAGCGGACGGCGACGGCGAGCGCGAAGGCCGTACGGAAGCGGCTCCCGACGTCGACGATTTCCGCGCATTGCTGCAGGCCGAGCTCACGGCCGACACGATCCAGCATTACCTGAACCGCATCAGCGTGAAGCCGCTCCTGACCGTCGAGGAGGAGCAGCGCTATTCGCGTCTCGCGAAGGCCGGCGAATTCGAGGCGCGGCAAGTGATGATCGAGCGCAACCTGCGTCTCGTCGTCAGTATCGCGAAGGGTTACCTGAACCGCGGCGTGCCGCTGCTCGACCTGATCGAGGAAGGCAACCTCGGCCTGATGCACGCGATCGAGAAATTCGACCCGACGCGCGGCTTTCGCTTCTCGACCTATGCGACGTGGTGGATCCGCCAGAGCATCGAGCGGGCGATCATGAACCAGGCGCGCACCGTGCGCCTGCCCGTGCATGTGATCCGCGAGCTGAACCAGGTGCTGCGCGCGAAGCGCCACCTCGAAAAGAATTCGATGTCGACGGGCGAGGCGGCCGAACGCCGCGAAGCCAGCATCGACGACATCGCCTATCTCACCGGCAAGACCGCCGAGGAAGTCACCGACATCCTCGCGCTCAACGAGCACACCGCATCGCTCGACGCACCGCTCGACCTCGATCCCGCGAGCAGCCTGCTCGACCTGCTGCCCGACGACCAGAGCCAGTCGCCCGACGCCGAGGTGCAGCACCGCGAACTCGAGACGCTCACGCGCGCGTGGCTGTCACGGCTGTCCGACAAGCACCGCCACGTGATCGAGCGCCGCTTCGGCCTGAACCACATCGAACCGGCCACGCTCGAGGAGCTGGCCGACGAGATGGGGCTCACGCGCGAGCGCGTGCGGCAGATCCAGCAGGAAGCGCTGGTGCGCCTCAAGCGGTTCTTTGCCTCCAATGGCGTACGCAAGGACGCCGTTCTGTAACTGATGACTCCGATTCTCGTTTTTGACATCGAGACCATTCCCGATGTCGACGGCATTCGCCGTCTGGAAGATCTGCCCGCGACGCTCGACGACGCCGCGGTGGCCGAACATGCGTTCGCCGCGCGCCGCGAGAAGACCGGCGGCGATTTCCTGCCGCATCACCTGCAGCGCGTCGCGGCGATTTCCTGCGTGTTCCGCGACAACAACGGTTTCCGTGTGCGCTCGCTGGGCACGCCCCAGGACAACGAGGCGACGCTGATCCAGTCGTTCTACCGCGTGATCGAGAAATACACGCCGCAGCTCGTGTCGTGGAACGGCGGCGGCTTCGACCTGCCGGTGCTCCATTACCGGGCGCTCGTGCACGGGATTCCCGCGACGCGCTACTGGGACCTGGGCGAGGACGACCGCGAATTCAAGTGGAACAACTACATCGCTCGCTATCACTCGCGGCATACCGATCTGATGGACGTGCTCGCGATGTATCAGGCGCGCGCGAACGCGCCGCTCGACGCGCTCGCGAAACTGTGCGGCTTTCCGGGCAAGCTGGGGATGGACGGCAGCCAGGTGTGGCCGGCGTTCCAGGACGGACGGATCGAGGAAATCCGCAACTATTGCGAAACCGACGTCGTCAACACCTACCTGCTGTATTGCCGGTTCCAGCTGATGCGCGGCGGCCTGACGCCAAACGAATATGCGGACGAGATCCTGCTCGTGAAGAATTCGCTTGCGCAGGAGCCCGCATCGCATTGGGCCGAATACCTGGCCGGCTTCGACGCGTGACGCGGGCGGCCCGCGTCGCGGCCGCGATCAACTGACCTCGAGTTCGAGCACGACCGGCTGGTGATCCGACTCGCGCATGTCGCCGTCGATCTCGCAGCGCGTGACGCGTGGCAGCAGCGTATCGGTCACGAACACGAAATCGCACGCGAGCGGCCCCTCCGACCATTGCACCGTGTCGTAGACGCCGGCGGTCGGCGGCGGCGTGTGGCCCGGGTGCCGGGCGACCCAGGCATCGACGAACGACGGCGCGTCCGCGATCGGCTCCAGCAGGCGCAGGTACGCATCGCTGTCGAACGCGCTGTTGAAATCGCCGCAGATGATCGCGTCGCGCGGCTGGCCGGTCGCGGTGAACGGTCCGGTGGCGTTCTCCGCCGGGGCGGGCTGGTCGGCGTGGGCGCAGGCTTCGCGGTGCCGGGCGCGCAACGCATCGACCTGTGCGAGTCGCTGGCGCGCCGAGTAGTATTCGAGGTGCGTCGTGACGATCCGCAGCGCGCCCGACGGCGTCGTCAGCTCGACTTCCAGCGCGACACGCGGCATCGACGGCCCGCCGGCGTCGGCCGGCCACGGCAGCAACTGGCGCAGCACGCGTCCGACCGGCAGCCGTGTCGCGATCGCATTGCCGAACTGCCGGCGCGCCGCGCCGGGTTCGAGCGGCGGCAGGTCGGCGCCGATCGCCTCGAAGATCATATAGCCGGGCAGCAACGCCGCCAATTCGGTGAACTGGTCGGGGCCCGGCTGGCCGGGCAGCGCGCCGAAGCCGCGCGTGACTTCCTGCATGCACAGCACGTCGAAGTCGCCGAGCCGGCGGGCGGCGGCGATCGTGCGCGCGAGGTCGACGACGCCGTCCGCGTCCCGACCCCATTGAACGTTCCAGTCGATCAGTCGCATGGTCGAATCTCCTGCGAGCAGAGAGTCACCTGGGAGCAGAACTTGTGCCGCCGGTGGGTCGGCAAGACACCGCGCCTGGGGTTTGGGGCATTACGCGGCGCCGTGGATGCATCCGTATCGACACGAGCACCATGAAAGCGGACGATGCGGGCTGTCGTCGTCTACAATCTCGCCTTCTTCAACGTTTGTCAGGAAAAGCTGGTGTCCGAAGCCGTCCCCACTTCTGCGCGCAAATCGAAAAATGCGCCCGTCGCGCCCGGGCCTGCCCCGGTTCTCGAGATCGAATCGCTCGACATGGAAGCGCGCGGTGTCGGCCGCACGGTGACCGAGGACGGCACGCCGGGCAAGGTCATCTTCGTCGAGGGCGCGCTGCCCGGCGAGCGCGTGACCTATTCGAGCTACCGTCGCAAGCCGAGCTACGAGCAGGCGACCGTTGTCGACATTCTGCGCCCGAGCGTGCTGCGCACGCAGCCGAAATGCGCGTTCTTCGGCACCTGCGGCGGCTGCTCGATGCAGCACCTCGACATGCGCGCGCAGGTGGCGATCAAGCAGCGCGTGCTCGAGGACAACCTGTGGCACCTGTCGAAACTGCGCGCCGAGACGATGTTCGCGCCGATCCATGGCCCGTCGTGGGGCTACCGCTACCGTGCGCGCCTGACCGTGCGCAACGTCGCGAAGAAGGGCGGCGTGCTGGTCGGGTTCCACGAAAAGAAGAGCAGCTATGTCGCCGACATGACGAGCTGCGAAGTGCTGCCGCCGCACGTGTCGGCAATGCTCGTGCCGCTGCGCCGGCTGGTCGAGGGGCTGTCGATCCGCGACCGGATGCCGCAGATCGAACTCGCGGTCGGTTCGCAAGTCACGGCGCTGGTGCTGCGCGTGCTGGAGCCGATCAATGCGGACGACGAAGCGCTGCTGCGCGCGTTCGCTGACGAGCACAAGGTGCAGTTCTGGCTGCAGCCGAAGGGCCCGGACACGGTGACGCCGTTCTATCCGCTCGACGTACCGCTCGACTACACGCTGCCGGAGTTCGGCATCCGCATGCCGTTCAAGCCGACCGACTTCACGCAGGTCAACCATCAGATCAACCGCGTGCTGGTGGGCCGCGCGCTGCGCCTGCTCGCGCCGTCGCGCGACGATCGCGTGCTCGACCTGTTCTGCGGGATCGGCAACTTCACGCTGCCGCTCGCGCGACTGTCGCGCGAAGTGATGGGCATCGAAGGCAGCGAAACGCTGACGACGCGCGCGCTGGCGAATGCGCGCGAAAACGGCGTCGATGGCCACACGACGTTCGCGTGCCGGAACCTGTTCGAAGTGACGGGCGACGACCTCCGTGCGCTCGGCGCCTTCGACAAGTTCCTGATCGACCCGCCGCGCGAAGGCGCGCTCGCGGTGTCGAAGGCGCTGGCCGAAATCGCGCAGAGCGGCGAAGGCCCGCTGCCGAAGCGTATCGTCTACGTGTCTTGCAACCCGTCGACGCTCGCGCGCGACGCTGGCCTGCTCGTGCACGAGGCGGGTTACCGCCTGAAGGGCGCCGGGGTCGTGAACATGTTCCCGAATACGTCGCACGTCGAATCGATCGCGCTGTTCGAGCGCGACTGAGCAGGCGGACGCCAGACGTAAAAAAACCGGCCCGCGGGCCGGTTTTTCATGGGGTGCGGCGAACGTCAGTTGCGGTTGCCGCCGAAGATGCCGAGCAGCGCGAGCAGGTTCGTGAACACGTTGTACAGGTCGAGGTAGATCGCGAGCGTGGCCGAGATGTAGTTCGTCTCGCCGCCGTTCACGACGCGCTGGACGTCGAACAGCATGTAGGCCGAGAAGATCGCGATCGCGAGCACCGATACGGTGAGCATCAGCGCCGGCAGCTGCAGGAAGATATTCGCGACCGAGGCCAGCAGGATCACGATCACGCCCATGAACAGCCACTTGCCGAGCCCCGAGAAGTCGCGCTTGCTGACGGTTGCGATCGTCGCCATCGCGGCGAAGATGATGCCGGTGCCGCCGAACGCGAGCATGATTAGCGACGGGCCGTTCGAGAAGCCGAGGATGAAGCTCAGCAGCCGCGACAGCATCAGGCCCATGAAGAATGTGAAGCCGAGCAGCACGAACACGCCGGCCGCGCTGTTTTTCGTCCGCTCGATCGCGAACATGAAGCCGAACGCGATCGCGAAGAACGCGAGCAGGCTCATCATCGGGCTCGTGGCCGCGAACAGCGAGAAGCCCGTCGCGACGCCGACCCAGGCGCCCAGCACGGTCGGCACCATCGACAGCGCGAGCAGCCAGTACGTGTTCCGCAGCACGCGGTTGCGAACTTCGGCGGTGCTGACGGAACCGCCGCGGCCGAAATTGTACGGATAGTCGTTCATGGTTTCTCCTAACATTGAACGCGTGGGCGTCCGGGGCCGGTTCGGCGCGCGCGGTGTGCGCCGCAGCAAACCGGGGCAGCTATGGCTAAGATACGTTCCGCGCCGCGAGGTTTCAATGGCGGGCGGCGCAAAAAACATATGGATTCGAAACCTTTCATTCGTGTAAGGGTTCAATCGCAATGATACACGGGATCGTGCTACAATAGCGGATTCATTTGAACCTGTAACTTCTTAATTTTTTGGAGTTTTTATGGCAATCGAGCGCACCCTGTCGATCATCAAGCCGGATGCGGTGGCAAAGAACGTGATCGGCCAGATCTACAGCCGTTTCGAAGGCGCCGGCCTGAAGATCGTCGCATCGCGCATGGCTCACCTGTCGCGTGGCGACGCAGAGAAGTTCTATGCGGTTCACGCAGCACGTCCGTTCTTCAAGGACCTCGTCGATTTCATGATCTCGGGCCCGGTGATGATCCAGGTTCTGGAAGGTGAAGGCGCGATCCTGAAGAACCGCGACCTGATGGGCGCGACGGATCCGAAGAAGGCGGAAAAGGGCACGATCCGCGCCGACTTCGCCGACAGCATCGACGCGAACGCCGTGCACGGCTCGGACGCTGCCGAAACGGCCGCGGTCGAAATCGCGTTCTTCTTCCCGGAAATGAACGTCTACTCGCGCTAAGCCCTGGCTGGCAACAAGTAGGCAGGATTCAGCGCAAGCGGCAAGGCAGCACATCATGACGAGCGAAACTTCCGTCAATCTTCTCGACTTCGATGCCGAGGGTCTTGTCGCGTACTGCGGCAGCCTCGGCGAGAAGCCGTTCCGCGCCAAGCAGTTGCAGCGCTGGATCCACCAGTACAACGCCGGCGATTTCGACGGCATGACCGATCTCGCGAAGTCCCTGAGAGAAAAGCTCAAGGGCCGTGCGTCGATCGTGATGCCCGAGATCGCCAGCGATCACGTTTCCACCGACGGCACGCGCAAGTGGCTGATCGACGTCGGAAACGGCAATGCGGTCGAAACCGTGTTCATCCCGGAAGAAACGCGCGGCACGCTGTGCGTGTCGTCGCAGGCCGGGTGTGCGGTCAACTGCCGCTTCTGCTCGACGGGCAAGCAGGGCTTCTCCCGCAACCTGTCGACAGCCGAAATCATCGGCCAGCTCCGGATGGCCGAATTTGCACTGCGTGCGTCGCTCGGTCGCGCGCCCGGTCCGAACGGCAAGGCCGAACGGGTCGTCACCAACGTGGTGATGATGGGCATGGGCGAGCCGCTGCTGAATTACAGCGCGGTCGTGCCCGCGATGCGGCTGATGCTCGACGACAACGCGTACGGCCTGTCGCGCCGTCGCGTCACGCTGTCGACGTCCGGCGTGGTGCCGATGATGGACCGCCTCGGCGCCGAATTGCCGGTCGCGCTCGCCGTTTCGCTGCACGCGCCGAACGATGCGCTGCGCGACGAGCTGGTGCCGCTCAACAAGAAGCACCCGCTTCGCGAGCTCATGGCCGCGTGCCAGCGCTATCTGAAAGTCGCGCCGCGCGACTTCATTACTTTCGAATACTGCATGCTCGACGGCGTCAACGACACCGAAGCGCATGCGCGCGAACTGCTGGCCGTCACGCGTGATGTTCCGTGCAAGTTCAATCTGATCCCGTTCAATCCGTTTCCGGAATCGGGCCTCATCCGCTCGAAGCCGGAGCAGATCAAGCGCTTTGCCCAGGTCCTCATCGACGCGGGTGTCGTCACGACCGTGCGCAAGACGCGCGGCGACGACATCGACGCCGCGTGCGGCCAGCTGGCCGGCGCCGTGAAGGACCGCACGCGCCTGGCGGAGCGAACGGGCGCAGCAGCAAAAATCATCGAAGTTCGGGCGATTTGACGGGGATGCCAGGTCGGGGCGGCCTGGCCGCGGATGCCCGAACATCTTGGCGGTACAACACGCGAATAGCGATCGGTCGCGGCGCCCTGGCGCCGCGCATGATATGGACAGTTGCGGGTGCCGGCCGGCGGGAGCCGGCGGCGCTCGCCAGTGAAGAAGAATCGACGCGAGGACAAGGATGAGTGAGCCGCAGCCGACAAACGGCGCAGAGACGGATGCCGCGAAGCCGGCACCGGCGGGGTTGGAAACGCTGGCGGCCGTCGGCAGCCGGTTGGCGCAGCTCCGGGAGGCGAAGGGCTGGACGGTCGACGACGTGTCGGCGCGGCTCAAGGTCGCCCCGCAGAAGCTGCGTGCGCTCGAGGCAGGCGACATCAGCCATTTGCCCGGCGTGACGTTCGCGCTCGGCGTCGTGCGCAGCTACGCGAAGATGCTCGGCGTCGATCCGGAGCCGTTTGCACAGGCGTTGCGCCGCGAGCGCGGCGTGCCGGAAGTCGATCTGTCGATGCCGGCGTCGTCGGGGACGGATCTGCCGCGCGGCCGTGTGTCGATTCCGCTCGGCGGCTCGTCGCGCCACCATCCGTGGCTGTGGGGGACGGCGATCGTCGTCGTTGCGGTGGTGGCGGTGCTCATGTGGCACACTGGCGGCGATTCGTCGAGCTGGCTCGCGCGTTTCAAGGGCAGTGACACCGAACATGCGTCGGCGGCCAGCGCGCCGGCGGCGTCTTCGGTCGAAGAGGCGGCCGCGGGCGGCGCGTCGGCGGCAGCCGGCAACGTTGCCCCGGCGCAGGTTGCGGCATCCGCCGTGGCGCCGCAGGTCGTTGCATCGGCTGCACCGGCGCCGGCCCCGGCCACGCCGGTAGCGGCGCCTGCGTCGCAACCCGTCGTGGCGGCCGCGGCGAGCGGCGCGGCCGTGCCGGCCCAGCCCGCGAGCGTCGCGGTGGCGGCAGGCCAGTCGATGGTCGAACTGAAGGTCAAGCAGGATTGCTGGTTCAGCGTGCGCGACAAGAACGGCAAGGAGCTGTTCTCGGCGCTGGTGCGGGCCGGCGAGACGAAGCAGGTCGCCGGCGAGGGGCCGTTCAAGGTCACGATCGGCAACAAGGCAGGCATGGACGCGGTCGCGTTCGACGGAAAACCTGTCGATCCGGCAAAATATTCGGCAGCGCGGGGTAACGTGGCGCGGTTCACGTTGCCCTGACGTCAAGCGCCGTGGCGAGGGCCTGTCCAGGACAGGCCGCGAGGGCACGGCGCTTTTTCAATTCATGCGCCGCTTCACGGCGCATTCCGCGTAAATGGATCTATCGATGCAATCCGAAGCTCAATCCCCACGCAGCAGTCAGATTTGTTCAACCGAGCCGGTGTTCGGCGGGCATCAGCCGCGTCGCGTGTCGCATGCGGTGGATGTTCGTTGGGGCGGGCAGCTCGTGACGATCGGCGGCGATGCGCCGGTGCGCGTCCAGTCGATGACGAATACCGACACGGCCGACGCGATCGGCACGGCGATCCAGATCAAGGAACTCGCGAACGCGGGCTCCGAACTGGTCCGCATCACCGTCAACACGCCGGAGGCCGCGGCCGCCGTGCCGGCGATCCGCGAACAGCTCGACCGGATGGGCGTGACCGTACCGCTCGTCGGCGATTTCCACTACAACGGCCACCTGCTGCTGCGCGACTACCCGGGCTGCGCGGAGGCGCTGTCGAAGTACCGGATCAATCCCGGCAACGTCGGCCAGGGTGCGAAACGCGACACGCAGTTCGCGCTGATGATCGAAGCCGCGGCCAAGTACGACAAGGCGGTGCGGATCGGCGTGAACTGGGGCAGCCTCGACCAGGACCTGCTCGCGCGCATGATGGACGAGAACGGCGCGCGTTCGCAGCCGTGGGACGCGCAAAGCGTGATGTACGAGGCGCTGATCCAGTCGGCGATCGGCTCGGCCGAGCGTGCGGTCGAGCTGGGCCTCGGCCGTGATCGCATCGTGCTGTCGTGCAAGGTCAGCGGCGTGCAGGACCTGATCGCCGTGTACCGCGAACTCGGCCGCCGCTGCGGCTTCGCGCTGCACCTCGGTCTGACCGAGGCCGGCATGGGCTCGAAGGGCATCGTTGCCTCGACGGCTGCGCTCGGCGTGCTGCTGCAGGAAGGGATCGGCGACACGATCCGCATCTCGCTGACGCCGGAACCGGGCGCGCCGCGCACGGGCGAGGTGATCGTCGGCCAGGAAATCCTGCAGACGATGGGCCTGCGCTCGTTTGCGCCGATGGTGATCGCGTGCCCGGGCTGCGGCCGCACGACGAGCACGCTGTTCCAGGAGCTCGCGATGCAGATCCAGACCTACCTGCGCGAGCAGATGCCCGTATGGCGCAAGGAATATCCGGGCGTCGAGAAGATGAACGTCGCGGTGATGGGCTGCATCGTCAACGGCCCGGGCGAATCGAAGCACGCGAACATCGGCATCAGCCTGCCGGGGTCGGGCGAGAACCCGGCCGCGCCCGTCTTCATCGACGGCGAGAAGGTCAAGACGCTGCGCGGCGAGCGGATCGCCGAGGAGTTCCAGCAGATCGTCAGCGACTACGTCGCACGCAACTACGGCCGCACCGAAGCCCTGAATTAATTCGTCCACACACACGATGACTGAACAGAAACGCAAGATCGAGAAGCTCACCGGCGTCAAAGGCATGAACGACATCCTTCCGCAGGATGCCGGCCTGTGGGAGTTCTTCGAAGCTACCGTGAAATCGTTGCTGCGCGCGTACGGCTACCAGAACATCCGCACGCCGATCGTCGAACACACGCAGCTCTTCACGCGCGGCATCGGCGAAGTCACGGACATCGTCGAGAAGGAAATGTACAGCTTCACCGACGCGCTGAACGGCGAGAACCTGACGATGCGCCCGGAGAACACCGCGGCCGTCGTGCGCGCGTCGATCGAGCACAACATGCTGTACGACGGCCCGAAGCGCCTGTGGTACATCGGCCCGATGTTCCGTCACGAGCGTCCGCAGCGCGGCCGCTACCGCCAGTTCCATCAGGTCGGCGTCGAGGCGCTCGGCTTCGCGGGCCCGGATGCGGACGCCGAGATCATCATGATGTGCCAGCGCCTGTGGGACGACCTCGGGCTGACCGGCATCAAGCTCGAGATCAACTCGCTCGGCCTCGCGGAAGAGCGGGCCGCGCACCGCGTCGAACTGATCAAGTACCTCGAGCAGTTCGCTGACGTGCTGGACGAGGACGCAAAGCGCCGCCTGTATACGAACCCGCTGCGCGTGCTCGACACGAAGAATCCCGCGCTGCAGGAAATCGCGCAGAACGCGCCGAAGCTGATCGACTTCCTCGGCGACGAATCGCGTGCGCACTTCGAAGGGCTGCAGCGCCTGCTGCTCGCGAACAACATTCCGTTCAAGATCAACCCGCGTCTCGTGCGCGGCCTCGACTACTACAACCTGACCGTGTTCGAGTGGGTGACCGACAAGCTCGGCGCGCAGGGCACCGTCGCGGCCGGCGGCCGCTACGATCCGCTGATCGAGCAGCTCGGCGGCAAGCCGACCGCCGCATGCGGCTGGGCGATGGGAATCGAGCGCATTCTCGAACTGCTGAAGGAAGAGGATCTCGCGCCCGAGCAGGAAGGTGTCGACGTGTACGTGGTGCACCAGGGCGAGACGGCGCGTGAACAGGCGTTCATCGCGGCCGAGCGCTTGCGCGATACGGGCCTCGACGTGATTTTCCACTGCAGCGCCGACGGCGCGCCGGCAAGCTTCAAGTCGCAGATGAAGCGGGCCGATGCAAGCGGTGCCGCGTTCGCGGTGATCTTCGGCGAAGAAGAGGTCGCGAACGGCACGGTGGGCGTGAAAGCGCTGCGCGGTGCGGGCGAGGAAGGGGAAAAGAACGTTCAGCAGACCGTACCGGTCGAAAGCTTGACCGAATTCCTAATCAATGCGATGGTTGCATCCGCCGAAGACGGCGACGACTGATCGCGCTGGCATTCGCTCGACAAGAAAAAGCCTGAACAGGAAGGAATCGCTCGCCGATGAGTTATCACGACGAACAAGAATCGATTGAAAGTGTCAAGGCGTGGTGGGCCCGCTGGGGCAACCTCACCACGTGGATCGTGCTCGCGGCGCTGGTCGTCGCGGCCGGTTTCAACGGCTGGAATTACTGGCAGCGCCGTCAGGCCGCCGAGGCTTCCGGGTTGTACGAGCAGGTCCAGAAGGCCGCCGCCGCGAACGACAAGGCGACGATGGCCCGCGCGGCTGCCGACATGGAAGACAAGTTCGGCCGCACGCCGTATGCGCAGATGACGGCCCTGTCGGCCGCGAAGACGCTCTACGCGGCAGGCGACGCCGCCGGCGCGAAGGCGCAGCTGCAATGGGCTGTCGATCACGCCAGGGATGACGAGTACAAGCAGATCGCGAAGCTGCGTCTCGCGTCGCTGCTGCTCGACGAGAAGGCGTACGATGCGGGCCTCGCGCTGCTGTCCGGCACGCCGGTCGATGCATTCAAGGGCGTCGTGGCGGATCGCCGCGGCGATCTGCTGGCCGCGCAAGGCAAGACCGACGACGCGCGCGCTGCGTACAAGCTCGCGCTCGACGGCCTGTCGCAGAACGACCAGTCCGCGCGCCAGCTCGTGCAGTTCAAGCTCGACGCGCTCGGCGGCTGATTCCGGCCCCCTCAACCTCTTAACTCTGCTTCGCTAACCGATGAATTTGCTGAAACGTTACGCTGTGCCCGTAGCCTGCGCGGCGGCTGTCCTGGCATTGGCGGCCTGCTCGTCGTCGAAGGACGCGCGCCGCGTGCCGACGCCGCTCACCGAGTTCAAGCCCGTCATGGACGTGCAACAGGTCTGGAAGGCGAGCGTCGGCAAGGGCGGGCGCTACCTGTTCACGCCGGTGGCCGTGGGCGATGCCGTCTATGCCGCGGGCGAGAACGGTTCGGTCGAGAAGATCGACGCGAAGACGGGCCAGACGCTGTGGCGCTCGAAGGTCGGTTCGGACCTGTCGGCCGGTGTCGGCAGCGACGGCAACCTGACCGCGGTCGGCGCGCTCAAGGGCGGCGTGTTCGTCCTCGGCCCCGACGGCAAGCTGCTGTGGAAGACGAGCGTGCAGGGCGAGATCTTCTCGCCGCCGCTGGTCGGCAATGGCCTCGTGATCGTGCGCACGATTGACGGCCAGGTGATCGCGTTCAACGCGCAGACGGGCGAGCAGAAGTGGAACTACCGCAACCGCGCGGTGCCGCTGAACCTGCGCGTGTCGGCCGGCATGACCTTCGCGGGTGATGCGGCCGTGCTGGCGGGCTTCCCCGGCGGCGGCCTCGTTGCGATCAACCTGCAGACGGGCGAGCCGTTCTGGCAGACGCCCGTGTCGTTCCCGAAGGGTGTGACCGAAGTGGAGCGCATCAACGACGTCAGCGGTCCGCCGACGCTCGTGGGTGCCGAAGCATGTGCGGTCACGTTCCAGGGGCAGATCGGCTGCTTCGACGCGAACTCGGGCCGTCCGCTGTGGGAAAAGTCGTTCTCGAGCCGCAGCGGCCTGGCGCAAGACGATTCGGTCGTCGCCGGCGGCGACGACTGGTCGGTCGTGACGGCCTACGACGCGGCGAGCGGCAACCAGATCTGGCGCAACGACAAGCTGAAGAGCCGCGACGTCGGCGTGCCTTACCTGCTTGGTCATGCGGTCGTGATGGGCGACTACAAGGGCTTCGTGCACTTCCTGTCGCGCGAGGACGGCAGCTTCATCGCCCGGATGAAGACCGACGGCAGCGCGATTACCGCTGCGCCGGTGCTGGCGGGCAATACGCTCGTCGTGCAGACGTCGGACGGCGGCCTGTACGGGTTCCGTCCGCGCTGACGCGCACGCAACAGGCGCAATCGCGGCGCGGCGGGCTTGTCCCGCGCGCCGCGGTCGCGCGACACGAAGGCGGCCGGTGTCCCCGGCCGCTCGGTATTTGAAAGGCAGTTCGAAACGAAAGACGACGGCGTGCAGCGCGCGCCCGGCGCGCGCATCCGGCGCGGCGCGAATTCGTGATATTTTCATTCAGCGCAGCCGCCCGCAGCAGCGGGCCTCCCGCTGCTGCGCATCACCGTAGAAAACACAGATGAAACCGGTCATTGCCCTTGTTGGGCGCCCCAATGTGGGGAAATCCACGCTGTTCAACCGGCTCACGCGCTCGCGTGATGCGCTGGTCGCCGACTTGCCGGGCCTCACGCGCGATCGCCATTACGGCGAAGGTCGGGTCGGCGAACGGCCGTACCTGGTCGTCGATACCGGCGGCTTCGAACCCGTCGCGAAGGACGGCATCCTGCACCAGATGGCGCGCCAGACGCGGCAGGCCGTCGAGGAAGCCGACGTCGTCGTGTTCATCGTCGACGGCCGTAACGGGCTCGCGCCGCAGGACAAGTCGATCGCCGACTACCTGCGCAAGACCGGCCGGCCGATCTTCCTGGTCGTCAACAAGGCCGAGGGGATGAAGTACACGGCGGTCGCGACGGATTTCTACGAGCTCGGCCTCGGCGATCCGCGCGCGATCTCGGCCGCGCACGGCGACGGCGTGACCGACATGATCAACGAGGCGCTGGAAGTCGCGTACGCGGGCCAGCCCGAGGAAGCGGACGAAGACGATCCGTCGCGCGGCATCAAGATCGCGATCGTGGGCCGCCCGAACGTCGGCAAGTCGACGCTCGTGAACGCGCTGATCGGCGAGGACCGCGTGATCGCGTTCGACATGCCGGGCACGACGCGCGATTCGATCTACGTCGACTTCGAGCGTAACGGCAAGAAATACACGCTGATCGACACGGCGGGCCTGCGGCGCCGCGGCAAGGTGTTCGAGGCGATCGAGAAATTCTCGGTCGTGAAGACGCTGCAATCGATTTCCGACGCGAACGTCGTCATTCTTCTGCTGGATGCGCAGCAGGACATTTCCGACCAGGACGCGCACATCGCCGGCTTCGTCGTCGAACAGGGCCGCGCGCTCGTGATCGGCGTCAACAAGTGGGACGGTCTCGACGACCACGCGCGCGATCGCGCGAAAGCGGATTTGACCCGCAAGCTGAAATTCCTCGACTTCGCGAAATCGCACTACATTTCGGCCGCGAAGAAGACGGGCATCGGCGCGCTGATGCGCTCGGTCGACGATGCGTACGCGGCGGCCATGGCGAAACTGCCGACGCCGAAGCTCACGCGCGCGCTGATCGAGGCCGTCGAGTTCCAGCAGCCGCGCCGTCGCGGTCCGGTGCGTCCGAAGCTGCGCTACGCGCACCAGGGCGGACAGAATCCGCCGCTGATCGTGATCCACGGCAACGCGCTCGACGCGGTCACCGAAACGTACAAGCGCTACCTCGAAAACCGATTCCGCGAAACTTTCTCCCTGACCGGGACTCCATTGCGCATAGAGTTCCGTTCGTCGAACAATCCGTACGCGGACAAGGGCTGAACATGCCTGCCACGCACGTCCCGCAAGGGATAGGCCGCATGGCCTGCTGCCGGGCGGGGCAGGCAAAATCAGCTATAGTGTAGCGATTGGCGCCGGATCTCTTTTTCTTCGGCGCCAAATTCAGATCAACCTGCAAAAAAAGATGGAGTACGCCATGAGCAACAAAGGGCAATTGTTACAAGACCCGTTTTTGAACGCACTGCGCAAAGAGCACGTTCCCGTTTCGATCTATCTCGTCAACGGCATCAAGCTCCAAGGGAACATTGAATCGTTCGACCAGTACGTCGTGTTGCTCCGTAATACGGTGACCCAGATGGTCTACAAGCACGCCATCTCGACGGTCGTGCCGGCGCGCCCGGTGAATTTCCACCCGGACGCGGAAGCCACCACGTCCTAACCTATCGCAGCGGCCGGCATCCGGTCGCCGCGAGCGACCGATGCCAGCCGCCTTATCTTGACACCCGATAATTTGATCAACGCAGCGCTCGTCGGCATCGACTTCGGCAAGACCGATTTCGAAGCCAGTCTCGAAGAACTCAGTCTTCTCGCCTCAAGTGCGGGGGCATGTCCCGCCGTCACCCTCACGGGTCGTCGCGCCAGTCCCGATGCCAAGATGTTCATCGGCAGCGGCAAAGCCGAAGAACTACGGCTTGCCTGCGACGCACACAACGTCGAAATCGTCATCTTCAACCACGCACTGGCACCGGCCCAGCAACGCAACCTGGAGCAGGCGCTTAACAGGCGGGTGGTCGATCGCACGAGTCTCATCCTCGATATCTTTGCGCAGCGCGCCCGCAGCCACGAAGGCAAGCTGCAGGTCGAGCTTGCGCAGCTGCAATACCTGTCGACCCGTCTGATTCGCGCGTGGACCCACTTGGAGCGGCAAAAGGGTGGTATCGGCCTGCGCGGCCCCGGCGAAACCCAGCTCGAAACCGACCGCCGGCTGATCGGCGAGCGCATCAAGATGCTGAAGTCGCGGCTCGACCGGCTGCGCCGGCAACACAGCACGCAGCGTCGCCAGCGCGCGCGCAGCGGCACGATGTCGGTGTCGCTCGTCGGCTATACGAACGCGGGCAAGTCGACGCTGTTCAATGCGCTGACGAAGGCGCAGGCCTATGCGGCCGACCAGCTGTTCGCCACGCTCGATACGACGTCGCGGCGCGTGTACCTGGGCGACGAGGTTGGCCAGATCGTCGTGTCCGATACGGTCGGGTTCATCCGCGAACTGCCTCACCAGCTGGTTGCCGCGTTCCGCGCGACCCTCGAGGAAACGATCCATGCGGATTTGCTGCTGCACGTGGTCGATGCGTCGAGCGCGGTGCGGCTCGAACAGATCGAGCAGGTGAACGGCGTGCTGCACGAAATCGGCGCGGACACGATCCGGCAGGTGCTGGTGTTCAACAAGATCGACGCCGTGCCCGAGCTGGCGGCCCGCGGCGACGCGGTCGAGCGCGACGAGTATGGTAATATTTCGCGCGTCTTTTTGAGCGCGCGCACTGGTCAGGGTCTCGACACGTTGCGTGCCGCTATCGCCGAAATCGCCTCCGCGGAACACCTTTCCAGCGCGACGTTACCCAACGGCGCGCTCGACGGCGCTCCCGCTGAACCACACGAAGACCACACGATTTCCGAACACGGGCGCTAACCGGCCCCGGCCGGTTCGCTGGCGTCCCATCTGGTGAACAAACTCTGGTGAACGAATACAACGAGCGGAGTACCTGGCGGCGGATGCGCGCCTTGCTGTCGAACAACGATCCCCGATGGGGACGCGGCGAAGGCAAGGGCAACGACGCATCCCGTCCGCGTGCGAACGAATCGAAGCGTCCGCCCGGTGGCGACGGTGACGGTCCGCCCGATCTCGACGAGATGTGGCGCAACTTCAACCGGCGTCTGAGCGGCCTGTTCGGCGGCAAGGGCGGCAACGGCTTCCGGCCCGACAACGGCCGGGCAGCGCGCGTCGGCGTCGGCATCGTGATCGGCGTGCTGGTCGCGGTCTACGCGGGCAGCGGGCTGTTCGTCGTGCAAGACGGACAGACGGGCGTCGTGCTGCAGTTCGGCAAGCTGTCCGGCACGGTCGGTCAGGGCGTGCACTGGCGCGCGCCGTATCCGTTCGCGTCGCACGAGATCGTCGACACGTCGCAGGTCCGTTCGATCGAGATCGGCCGCAACAACGTCGTGCGTCTCGCGAACGTGAAGGAAGCCGCGATGCTGACGCGCGACGCCGACATCGTCGACGTGCGTTTCGTCGTCCAGTACCGGATCCGTTCGGCAACCGATTACCTGTTCCGCAGCGTCGACCCCGAGCGCAGCGTGTCGCAGGCCGCCCAGGCCGCGGTGCGCGCGATCGTCGGCACGCGCAGCGCGGCCGACATGCTGAACCAGGACCGCGACGCGCTGCGCGAGCAGCTGTCCGCCGCGATCCAGCGTGATCTCGATCGCTATCAGTCGGGGCTCGAGGTCACGGCCGTCACGATGCAGAGCGTCGCGGCGCCGGAGCAGACGCAAGCCGCGTACGCCGAAGTCGCGAAGGCGCGCGACGACCGCGAGGCCGCCAAGCGTACCGCGCAGGCCTATGCGAACGACCTGCTGCCGAAGGCGCAGGGCGATGCCGCGAAACTCGCCGACGAAGCGAAGGCGTATGCCGATCGCGTGGTCACGCAGGCCGAAGGCGACGCCGACCGCTTCAAGCAGGTCTATGCGCAGTATTCGAAGGCGCCCGCGGTGATCCGCGAGCGGATGTACCTCGAGACGATGCAGGAAATCTATTCGAACGCGACGAAGGTGTTCGTCGGCAACAAGGGCAGCAACGTCGTGTACCTGCCGCTCGACAAGCTCGTCGAGCAGGGGCGACAAAACGCCGCGAGCGCCGCGAACGCCGCGACGCCCGCCGGCGCATCTGCGCCCGACA
>NZ_VWWG01000132.1:0-17841 GCF_011753085.1 Burkholderia sp. Tr-862 | reverse complement strand
ACGCGTTCTCGAAGCCGTCGAGACCGATCAGGTCGATCGCGGCGAGCGCGCGTTCGCGCCGCTCGCGTGCGCCGACGCCGAGCGCTTCCAGCCCGGCTTCCACGTTCTGCAGCACGGTCAGCCACGGGAACAGCGCGAAGGTCTGGAACACCATCGCGACGCCTTCGGCCGGGCCGCGCAGCGGCTTGCCGAGATAGGTCACTTCACCACCGGTCGGCTCGATCAGCCCGGCGATGATCCGCAGCAGCGTCGACTTGCCCGACCCGGAACGGCCGAGCAATCCGACGATCTCGCCTTCGCGCAGCGACAGGTTCGCATCGTCGAGCACGAGCAATTCGCCCTGCGTCTTGTTGAAGCCGCGGCAGACGTGCTCGACACGCAGGATTTCCTCGCCGAGCCGTGGCGGCTGCAGCGGCTGGGACGTCTTGACGGGGGCGTTGATAACGGTCGAATTTTGCATCGCGCTTACTCTCAATCGAGACGGAGCCGGGATTCCGCATAGGCGTACATCGGACGCCACAGCAGACGGTTGAACAAGGTAACGAACAGGGACATCACGGCGATGCCCAGGATGATCTTCGGAAAGTCGCCGGCGGCAGTGGTCTGCGCGATGTACGAGCCAAGACCGTGCGCGACGACCTTCGTGTCGCCCCACTGCACGAACTCGGACACGATGCTGGCGTTCCACGCGCCGCCCGACGCGGTGATCGCGCCGGTCACGTAGTACGGGAAGATGCCGGGCAGGATCGCCTGGCGCCACCACTGCCAGCCGCGGATGCGGAAATTCTTCGTCGCTTCCTTGTAGTCGTTCGGATAGGACATCGCGCCGGCAATCACGTTGAACAGGATGTACCACTGCGTGCCGAGCACGATCAGCGGCGACAACCAGATGTCCGCGTTCAGGTGGAAGTGGACGATCACGATCACGAACACCGGGAACAGCAGGTTGGCCGGGAACGCGGCGAGGAACTGCGCGAGCGGCTGGATCTTCTCGGCGAGCGCGGGGCGCAGCCCGATCAGCACGCCGAGCGGCACCCAGACCACCGACGCGATCGCGATCAGCACCAGCACGCGCAACAGCGTGATGAGACCGAGCACCAGCACGTGGCCGACCTCGCCCATCGTGACGCCGGTCGCAACGAAGCTGACGACGCGCCATGCGACGTACACGGTGATCAGGATCACGAACGTTCCCCACACGATATCGCCGATGCGCGACGAACCGCGCACCGACGCAGCGCGCGAGCGAGCGCCCGCGAGCGACGGCGCGCGCAACGGAATCCGCGCGGCCTGCGACAGCAGCCAGCCGGCGGGCACCAGCAACTGATGGATCAGGTGCGTGCGGCGCATCATGTCGAGCAGCCACGATTGCGGCGCATCGCCCGACGCGGTGTTCTCCATCCGGAACTTGTCAGCCCACGCAACGAGCGGGCGGAACAGGAACTGGTCATACGCGAGGATCACGACCGACATCGCGACGATCACCCAGCCGACCGCGCCGAGGTTCTTGTCCGAGATCGCCTGCGCGAGATATGCGCCGATTCCCGGCAGCGTGATCGTCTGGTTGCCGACGGTGATGGCCTCCGACGCGACGACGAAGAACCAGCCGCCCGACATCGACATCATCATGTTCCAGATCAGCCCCGGCATCGAGAACGGCACTTCGAGCTTCCAGAAGCGCTGCCACGGCGTCAGGTGAAAGCCGCGCGACACTTCGCTCAGGTCGCGCGGCACCGTGCGCAGCGACTGGTAGAAGCTGAACGTCATGTTCCACGCCTGGCTCGTGAAGATCGCGAAGATCGCCGCGAGCTCGGCGCCGAGCACGCGGCCCGGGAGCAGCGCGAGGAAGAATGTGACCGTAAACGAGATGTAGCCGAGCACCGGCACCGACTGCAGGATGTCGAGGATCGGGATCAACACCATGCCGACACGGCGGCTTTTCGCGGCGAGCGTGCCGTACACGAGCGTGAACACGAGTGACGCGACCATCGCGGCGAGCATCCGCAGCGTCGTGCGCAACGCGTATTCGGGCAGGTTCGACGGATCGAGCGAGATCTTCTGGGTCTGAAGGGTCGCGATCGGCGCCAGCGTCTGATGGAAGCCGACGATCGCCATCGCGAGTATGCCGATGATCAACGGAAATGCGACCGCGTCCCAGCGATTGGGGAGCACGCGCCACGCGGATGCGTTGGCGGTGCGATTCGGGTCGAAGAAACGGATATCCATCGGTAGCGTCTTGGTCGAATTGAAAATCGATGGGGGGCGGCCGATCGCCGCGTCAGCGGGTGCGGCCCGGAACAAATTCCCAGGCGTCGGGCGGACGATTGCCGGTAGCCTGGCAAGGCACCGCCAGGCTGAGGATGTGCGTGTGATGACTGGCCGCACCGCTGGCTTCCGTAGCCGCGAGATTCAGCATGAGGGGCTCCGGAGAAGGTGATTCGGTGTCGCAGGCTATCGGGCGCAGATGACGCAACTGTGACGTGTCACTTACAAGACATTGACACGTCATGCGCCGGCGCTTCGTCATCGCGCCGCAAGCCGCGAGCAGCGGCGCACAACGTCGCAACACGCGGGAATAAATCCGTTGCCGCGCCGGTATGGCATGCGAATGCGCCGGCTTATTCCAGGACGATCCGGCCGTCCGGTTACGTCATACGATTGCGAGGCTCCCATGTCTTCATCGACCCCTACCCGCCCGTCGCGCCGCAAGGCCCTGCAATGCATGGCGTTCGGCGGCCTCGGCACGTTGTTTACGCTGTCGGGCGGCATCCTGACGCCGTTCGATCTCGCGCTCGCGCAAAGCGGCGCCGCCGTCCCCGCGGATGCGGGCCGGCCGCTGTTCGTACAGATCAGCGACACGCACATCGGCTTCAACAAGGACGCGAATCCCGACGTCGCGGCCACGCTGCGGCAGACCATCGACCTGGTCAACGGGATGTCCGCCGCGCCCGCGCTCACGATCCATACCGGCGACATCACGCACTTGTCCAAACCGGAGGAATTCGACCACGCGTCGCAGCTGCTGTCCGCGCTGCGCGTGCCGGAGCTGCACACGGTGCCCGGCGAACACGACGTGACCGACGGTTCGGGCGCCGAATACTTCAGCCGGTTCGGCAAGGCGTCGAACAACCGCGGCTACTACAGCTTCGATCACGCGGGCGTGCACTTCGTCGCGCTCGTCAACGTGATGCATTTCAAGCCGAACGGGCTCGGCAGCTTCGGCGAAGACCAGCTCGCGTGGCTCGCGCAGGACCTGAAGGGCCAGTCGTCGAGCACGCCGATCGTCGTGTTCTCGCACATGCCGATGTGGACCATCTACGAGCCCTGGGGCTGGGGCACCGGCGACGCGCCGCAGACGATGGCGCTGCTGCGCCGCTTCGGCTCGGTCACCGTGCTGAACGGGCACATCCACCAGATCGTGTCGAAGGTCGAGGGCAACGTGACGTTCCATACCGCGCGCTCCACCGCGTTCCCGCAGCCGACCGCCGGCAACGGCCCGGGCCCGGTGCCGCTCACGGTGCCGCGCGACCGGCTGCCCGCGATGCTCGGCGTGACGACCGTCGATTTCACCGGCCATCCCACGGCAGCGACACTGCGCGACACGACGCTCGCCTGATCCGGATACGCAAGGAGACCGACATGACCTTCTTCAAGCCCTCGATGCTGCCGGCCGCGCTGATCCTGTGCGCGGCCGCCGCCGGCACGCCGCTCGCCGCGTTCGCGCAAACCCCGGCCGGCCCGCTCGTGACGATCCACAATTTCATGTTTTCGCCGATGTCGACCACGATCAAGGCCGGCACGACGATCACATGGAAGAACCTCGACGCGGAACCGCACACCGTCGTCAACGACGCGGGCATCTTCCGTTCGAAAGCGCTCGACCAGGACGAGACCTACTCGTTCCGCTTCGACAAGCCGGGTGTCTACAAGGTGTTCTGCGGGATTCATCCGTACATGAAGGAGACCATCACCGTGGAATGACACGGCCCGCGAAACGCGCAACGATCCGGCATGACGGACGGTGCGCGTCGATCGCCTACACTGGTTCCATTCGGCCGGAACCCGCCGGCCGTCACCGACTGCGAGGAAAGCGATGACGGCAAGTCAACCCGCACATCCGAAACTGCCGGGCCAGGTCGTGCTCGTGCTCCAGGGCGGCGGCGCGCTGGGCGCATACCAGCTCGGCGTATTCGAGGCGCTGGACGCGTCGGGCATCCAGCCCGACTGGGTCATCGGCACGTCGATCGGCGCGATCAACGCGGCGCTGATCGCCGGCAACGCGTCCGGACACCGCGCGCAGCGGATGGCCGAATTCTGGCGCCACGTGACCGAACGGGCCGCCGTGAACGTGCCGGGCTTCCCGACCAGTTGGGACAAGATCGGCGCCGAGCTCGCGGTCATCGGCGCCGGCATCCCGGGATTCTTCCGGCCGAATCCCGCCGCATGGCTCGGGCCGCTCGCGCGCGTCGGCGTCGAGCACGCGTCCTACTACGTGGTCGAGCCGCTGCGCGACACGCTTGCGTCGCTGATCGATCTCGACCTGCTGAACGCGCGCCGGCCGCGACTGACCGTCGGCGCGGTCAACGCGTGCACCGGCACGATGCGCTATTTCGATTCACGCGACCGGCCGCTCGACCTCGACCACGTGATGAGCTCGGGCGCGCTGCCGCCCGCGTTCCCGGCCGTGCGGATCGACGGCGCGCCCTACTGGGACGGCGGCATCTATTCGAATACGCCGGTCGAGGTCGTGCTGGACGACGCGCCGCGCCGCAGCTCGATCATCTTCTCGGTGCAGATGTGGAATCCGGTCGGGCCCGAGCCGCAAAGCATCTGGCAGGTGTCGGAGCGGCAGAAGGACATCCAGTATGCGAGCCGCACGGACAGCAATATCGCGCGGCAACAGCAGATTCACGGGCTGCGCCACGTGATCAAGGAACTGGTCATGCGGCTGCCGGAGGCCGAACGCAAGTCGCCCGACGTGCAGGCGCTCGCCGCGTGGGGCTGCCAGACCACGATGCACGTGATCAAGCTCGCCGCGCCGCGCCTCGACGGCGACGATCAGTGGAAGGACATCGATTTCACGCCGGACGGCATCGCGGCGCGCCGCCAGGCCGGGTTCGACGCGACGATGCAGGCGATCGCCGCGCGCCCGTGGGAGCTGCCGCTGGACCCGACGGAAGGGCTCAGCGTCTGGAGTCCGGAAGAGAACAGGATCGGCGAACGGCATAACTGATGCCGCTGGCGGCCATCTGCGCGCGCGTCGTCCTGCCGTGGATCCGGCTTACAGCGCGCGCACGATGCCGCCGTCGACCCGAATGTTCTGCCCGGTGATGTAGCCGGCGCCGTCTGACAGCAGGAACCTCACGGTCTGCGCGATCTCCTGCGTCTTGCCGAAACGGCCGACCGGAATGCGGGCAACGATCTCGGGCGTCTCCGGCCAGCTGTCGATGAAGCCCGGCAGCACCGAATTGATGCGAATGTTGTCCTTCGCATACCGATCGGCGTACAGGCGCGTGACCGAACTCAGCGCCGCGCGAAGCGCGGACGACACAGGCATCGCCTGCTCGGGCGCGTCGGCCGCGAAGCTCGAAATATTGACCACCGCCCCGCCGCCCTGCTTCAGGAAGACGGGCGTCACCCGGCGCAGCACGCGAAGGACGTTGAGCACGATCAGGTCGAGCCCTTCGTGCCACTTGTCGTCCTCGATGGCGAGCAAGTCGCCCTTCGGCGGATGTCCGGTGTTATTGACGACCGCGTCGATACGGCCGTACTTCGCGAGCGTCTCGTTGACGAAACGCTCGATGTCGGCGTCGTCGATGACGGACCCCGCAATGCCGAAACCACCGAGTTCCTTGGCCAGCTCGACTGCGCTGCCGGACGGCGACATCAGCGCGACGCGATAACCGTTGTTCGCGAGGTCTCGCGCGATTGCAGCGCCCATGCCCTTGCCCGCCGCCGTCACCAAAGCCACTTTCTCTACAGTCATCCCGCTCTCCCGGATAGGTCGGCTCAGCGCCGCTGATCATCGTTCCAAAGGGCTACTCTAGGACCCTATAATCGAATTGTCGAACGATGATTTCTCCATCCACCCTGTAGAATTTCTACTGCATGACCGCTCCGTTGCGTACCCGCCGGTTTCCGCCGCTCAATGCGCTTCGCGCGTTCGAGGCCGCCGCGCGCCACCTCAATTTCCGGCTGGCCGCCGACGAACTCGGCGTGACCCAGGGTGCGGTGGCGCAGCAGGTCAGGCATCTGGAGGACGTCGTGGCGGTTCAGCTGTTTCGGCGCTTGCCCCGGGGGCTTGCGCTGACGCGCGAAGGGCTCGAGTATTTTTCGTCGGTCCAGCGCGCGCTTCAGATCATCTCCGACGCCACGGACGCCCTGGGCCAGCGCCCCACGGTTCTGGCGGTCAGCACGACGCCGTCGTTCGCGTCGAAGTGGCTGATTCCGCGCCTGGCGGACTTCGGGCGGCTGCACCCTGACATCGAGGTTCGCGTCATCGCCGACGAAAGGCTCGCGTCGTTTCGGACTGACGGCGTCGACATCGCGATTCGACTGAGCAAGCCGCCATTCCCGGCCGGACTCGCCGCGGAGTTGCTGGCTCCGCTCGACATCTTCGCCGTCGCCAGCCCGAAGCTGCTCGACGGCGGCCCGCCCATCCGCACGCCCGCGGACTTGTCGATGCATGCGCTGTTGCACGACGCGCACGATCTGTGGCCCGAATTCATCGAGAAGCTCGGTGGAAAGGGTCAGGCCGATCCGACGAAAGGGCCGAGATTCAGCCAGTCGCTGCTCGCGATCGACGCCGCGGTCGCCGGTCAAGGCATCGCGCTGACCAACGAGCCGCTCGTCGAGCGCGACATCGCGGAAGGCAGGCTGCGCCGCGTGTTCGATTTTTCGTTTCCGATGTCGCTCGGGTTTTACGTCGTCTTCCCGCAGGCCAATGCGCATTCGGAAGCGTTGCAGGCCATGCGGCGCTGGCTGTTTGCGCAGTACGGGAAAGCGTGATCGGCTGAAATCGCGACGGATCAACAACCTTACCTGTGTCAGTGTCTTCGCACATATCGTATTTTTCCGATATATGATTCGCCCATCGACGATACCTGTTTGCGCCGGTGTTCCCACCGAACGCCGAAACACCACGCCCTTCCATGCCGACCGAACTCGACATCGACGCGATCCTGAAAGCGCTTTCGAACCCCGTGCGCCGGGAAATCCTCGTCTGGCTGAAAACGCCGGGCGCGCATTTCCCCGAGCAGACGCTGCCGTATGACCACGGCGTCTGCGCCGGGCAGATCGACGCGCGCTGCGGGCTGTCGCAGTCGACCGTCTCCGCGCACCTCGCAACGCTGCAACGCGCGGGGCTCGTGACGTCGACGCGGATCGGCCAGTGGGCGTTCTTCCGGCGCAACGAGGCTGTCATCGACGCATTTTTCGACGCGCTGCGCCGCGAACTCTGACCCAAGCCATGCGGGCCACCCGCCGCGCACGACGCGACGGCCATCCCGCCTTTCGTGAAGAGGTTATCTGCCATGCCCACCCTGTTCGACCCCGTTACCCTCGGCGACCTCACCCTGCCGAACCGCATCGTGATGGCACCGCTCACCCGCTCCCGCGCGGGCGCGACGCGCGTGCCGAACGACCTGATGGCCCGCTATTACGCCGAGCGCTCATCGGCCGGCCTGATCATCAGCGAAGCGACCTCGGTCACGCCGCAGGGCGTCGGCTATGCGGACACCCCCGGCATCTGGTCCGACGAGCAGGTCGAAGGCTGGAAGCGCGTGACCCAGGCCGTGCACGCGGCCGGCGGCCGCATGGTGCTGCAGCTGTGGCACGTCGGCCGGATCTCCGATCCGGTGTTCCTGAACGGCGACCTGCCGGTCGCGCCGAGCCCGATCGCCGCCGGCGGCCACGTCAGCCTCGTGCGCCCGCAGCGTCCGTACGTGACGCCGCGCGCGCTCGAACTCGATGAAATCCCGGGCATCGTCGCCGCGTACCGCAAGGGCGCGGAGAACGCGAAGAAGGCCGGTTTCGACGGCGTCGAGATCCACGGCGCGAACGGCTACCTGCTCGACCAGTTCCTGCAGGACAGCACCAATCACCGCACCGACGCGTACGGCGGCCCGGTCGAGAACCGCGCGCGCCTGCTGCTCGAAGTGGTCGACGCGGCGATCGACGTGTGGGGCGCGGGCCGTGTCGGCGTGCACCTCGCACCGCGCGGCGATGCGCACACGATGGGCGATTCCGACCCGGCCGCGACGTTCGGCCATGTCGCGCGCGAACTCGGCCGCCGCAAGATCGCGTTCATCTTCACGCGTGAGTCGTATTCGGGCGACCACCTGAGCCCGCGGCTGAAAGAAGCGTTCGGCGGCCCGCTGATCGCGAACGAGCAGTTCACGCTCGAATCCGCGCAGGACGCGCTCGCGAGCGGCAACGCCGATGCGATCGCGTGGGGCAAGCTGTTCATCGCGAACCCGGACCTGCCGCGCCGCCTCGAAATCGGCGCACCGCTGAACAAGCCGGTGCCGGAGACCTTCTACGCCGAAGGAGAAACGGGTTACACCGACTACCCGGCGCTCAGCGACGCGGCCTGACGGCCGGCGACACGTTCATGCGCGCACGTCAGTGCGCATGAACACGCGCTGCGTCTCGTCGAGGCCGCGTGCAACGTGATGCGCGCGGATCGCATGGAGTGTGTGGTCGAGCGATGCGTCGTCGACGATGTGGAAACCGAGGCGCGCGTAATACGGCGCATTCCACGGTGCATCGCGGAACGTCGACAGCACGACCTCGGCAATGCCGTCTTGCGCGGCGCGCGTCATGATCCGTTCGATCAGGCGCGCGCCGATCCGCTGCCCCGCATGCGACGGCGCGACATCCAGTTCCTCCAGATACAGCCGCCGCGCATCGAGCAGCCGGTAGAACGCGAAGCCCACGCACGTCCCCTCATCGTCCGTCGCGACATACGCGCGACCGTCGTCGATGCGCACGAGCACGTCGGCCGCATCGGTCGGTTCGCCTTCGGCGATGTCGACCATCCCGATCGCGCGAAAGCGCTGGGCGGCGGCCACTTCCACGGCGGCCATGGCGGCCGCGTCTTCCCGCGTGGCGGGACGAATCCGGATCGATGCTGTCATCACAACGAGATAAGCGGGCGGGAACGGCCGTCACTATAATCGAAACTTCATACCTTTCGAACGCCCCTGCCCACGAGGTTCGTCATGACGCTGTCCGCGCTTGCCGTGTTCGCCATCGCCCTGCTCGTCACCGCCGGCACGCCCGGCCCGAGCGTCGCCGCGCTCGTCGCGCGCGTGCTGACGAACGGCGTGCGCGACGTGCTGCCGTTCCTCGCCGCGATGTGGATCGGCGAGGCGCTGTGGCTCACGCTGGCCGTCGCCGGGCTGTCCGCGTTCGCGCGCACGTTCGCGACGGGCCTGCTCGTGCTGAAGCTGCTCGGCGTCGCGTATCTGCTGTTCCTCGCGTGGAAGATGTGGACCGCGCCGACCGATACGCAGGCCGACGACCTGCCGCGCGGCCAGTCGCCGTGGCGCATGTTCGTCGCGGGCACGCTGGTCACGCTCGGCAACCCGAAGATCATGCTGTTCTATCTCGCGCTGCTGCCGACGATCGTCGACCTGACGCATGTCGGGGTCGTCGCGTGGGCTGAGCTCGTCGGCACGATGCTCGCGGTCCTGATCCTCGCCGACTGTTTCTGGTCGCTGCTCGCTTCACGGGCGCGCGCGTTCCTCACTTCGGCACGCGCGAAGCGGATCGCGAACCGCACGAGCGCGACCGCGATGGCGGGTGCGGCGGTGGCGATCGCGACGCGTTGAATACGGCATCGAACGCGCCCGCGATATCCTGCGCGCCCGACCCGCGCGAACCTAACAACCGATCAGCCTGCGCCTACCACCAGGCTCGCGCACGTAATCGTTGCACGCCACCAGCGCCCGCACCAACGCCCAGTCATCGTCGTCGCAGAAATCGAGCAGCACCGCGCCACACGGACCACGCAGCTCGCGCAACCGCTCGGCGAGCCGCGCCTGAATCCCCTGCACCCTGCCATCGCCGCGCGCGACCACCGAAGGATTTGCCCCCATCCCCGTACCGCTGCAGAAATTGATCGCCCAGCGGCCGCTCTCCGGCGACGGCATGCCGGTCAGCAGCGCGTCGATCACGCGCCACTTGTAGTGGATCGACCCGACGACGGGCACACGGTATTCATCCTGGATCACGAACGCCGCATCGGGATGATCGATCGTGAAGGTCGCGTTGTCGGGCCACGCGGTCAGGTCGATGCCGAGCGGTCGGCGGCTGCGAAACCGCCGCAACAACACCACCGCGCCGCGCACGTCGCCGAGCGTCGACAGCGCGCCGCCCGCATGCCAGCGCAGCCGCGGATGTCGCGCGCAATGCGCATCGAACGTCGCCTCGAAACCGCGCGTGCATGCGTGCGCGGGCCACTCGTCCTTCACCGACATCACGATGCATTCGCGCGGATGCGCATCGAGAAAGCGCGTGCAGTCCGCGAGCACGTCGTCGAACGACATGCCGAGCGCTATCCCGCCGTGATGAATGTCGAACGTGTCGCACCGATGCCGGCACCGGATGTCGAGCAGGCGCACGCCGTGCGCGAGCTGCGCGTCGAGCGGCGCGCGCTGCGTGCGCACGAGCGCATCGTCGACCGTATACGCACAGGTGTCATGGCTGCCCGGTAGGGTCAGCGTAGGCAGCGGCCGCGCGTCGTCGAGCGCCGACATCCAGTCGGCCAGCGGCGTGGGGGCTTCGAGTCGCGAAGGGATCATGAATCGATGACTGACAAGGAAAGAAAAACGTGGGTGACGGCATCGGATGTCGCCGTGCGAGCCGGCGTGTCGCGCTCCGCGGTGTCGCGCGCGTTTTCGCCGACGGCAAGCATCGCGCCCGAAACGCGCGAACGCGTGATGGTGGCCGCGCGCGCGCTCGGCTACCAGGTCAATCTGATCGCGCGCGACATGATCACGCAGCGCAGCAGCATGATCGGCGTCGTGACGGCCGGGTTCGAGAATCCATTCCGCGCGCGGCTGCTGTCCGACCTGATGGCCGCGCTCGGCCAGCGCGCGTTCACGCCGCTCGTGACCAACGCCGACGACCCGCATCAGGTCCGGCAATCGCTCGAACGTTTGCTCAGCTACCGGATCGCGGGCCTCGTGATGACGTCCGCGTCGCCGCCGCTGTCGGTCGCGCGGCAGTATCTCGACCACCGGATTCCCGTCGTGATGATCAATCGCGACGCGAACCTGCCGGGCGCGGATGTCGTCGTCAGCGACAACGCGGCGGGGGCCGCCCACGCCGCGCAACGGCTCGTGCGGGCCGGCGCGCGCCGGCTCGCGTTCGTCGGCCCGCGTACCGCGAGCTACAGCGCGCGCTCGCGCGCGGATGCGTTCGATCAGGGGCTGCAACGCGGTGACGCATTCGATGCAGCGCTCGTCCGCGTGATCGATACGCGCTCCGACACGCATGCGTGCGGCATCGATGCCGCGCGGCAACTGCTCGCATCCGGCGAGCGCCCGGACGGCGTGTTCTGCTCGTCCGACCTGCTCGCGCTCGGCGTGATCGACGCCGCACGCGACGCATTCGGCCTGCGCGTGCCCGACGACCTGCGCGTGATCGGCTTCGACGACATCCCCGCCGCCGCATACGACGCCTATCGGCTCACGACACTGCGCCAGGATACGCAAGGCCTCGCGCACGCGGCCGTCGACCTGCTCGCCGACCGGATCCAGACGTTCGACGGTGCGTCGCGCACGCGTGTCGTCCCGGTTACGCACGTGGTCCGGCATAGCTGCGCGTAACGCGCCGGGTCACTTCAGCCCGCCGGCGAAGCCGCGCAGCAGATAGCGCTGCACGTAGCCGGCCACGGCGAGCGTCGGCAGCGACGCCAGCAGCCCCGCGCTCATCAGGTCGCCCCAGTCGATGCCGTTCTCCGTCACGTAACCGGCAATCGCGAGCGGCAGCGTGAAGCGGCTCGGCGTCGACACGAACAGCAGCGCGATCAGGAACTCGTTCCATGCGGCGATGAACACGAAGATCGCGGTCGCGATCAGCCCCGGCGCGCACAGTGGCAGCACGATCTGCACGAGCCGCCGCGCAAGCCCCGCGCCGTCGATGCACGCGGCTTCCTCGTATTCGACCGGCACGTCGCGCACGAACGCGAGCAGCATCCAGATCGCCATCGGCAGCGCGTAGATCTGGTAAGCGAGCATCAGCCCGGGCGTCGAGTCGAGCAGATGCAGCCGCTTCGCGAGCGCGAATAGCGGCACGGCGATCGTGATCGGCGGCATCAGCTTCAGGGCCAGCACGAGCATCAGGAACAACAGATCGAGCCGCGCCGGAAACCGCAGCCGCACGAGGGCATACGCGGCAGGAAACGCGAGCGTCAGCGCGAGCAGCGTCGTGCCGAACCCGACCAGCAGCGAATTGGCGAGCGGCGCGCCGATGCCGTTCGACCACACCGACACGAAATGCTCGAGCGTCGGCGCGGCCGGCCAGATCCGCAGCGGATGATCGAGGCGTTCGAGCGTCGGCATGAACGCCGCGCCGGCCATCCACAGGCACGGCAGCAGCAACAGCGCGAGCGCGACGACGCGCAGCCCCCATGGCGCCGCGCGACCGAATGCTGCGCCCGTTCGCGCGTGCGCGATGCCTGCGGGGCGCGCCGTCATGCGCGCCGCTTGCGAACCGTCTGCCATACGTACCCCGAAACCAGCAGCGCGGACGCCGCGAGCATCAGCACCGACGCGGCACTCGCCGGCCCGACGTTGAAGAAGCGAAAGCCCGTGTCGTAGATGTAGGTCGACAGCGTCTGCGTCGCATTGCCGGGGCCGCCGCCCGTCAGCGCATAGACCTTGTCGAACAGCTTGAACGTATCGATCGAGCGCAGCAGCAGCGCGAGGCCGATTTGCGGCGCCGCAAGCGGCAGCGTGATGTCGCGCAGGCACTGCCATTCGCTCGCGCCGTCGGTGCGCGCGGCTTCGTACAGTTCCTGCGGGATCGATTGCAGCCCGGCCAGCACGATCAGGAACGCCATCGGCGTCCACTGCCACACGTCGACGAGCGCGAGCGACCACAGCGCGAGATGCGGATCGGACAGCCAGCGCACGCCTTCGATGCCGAACGCGGCGAGCAGCGCGTTCAGGAAGCCATCGAAGTTGAGCCAGTTGCGCCAGATCGCCGAGCACACGAGCGTGGACAGCATCATCGGCAGGATCGCGAGCGGCAGCGCGATGCGCCGCCCCGGGAACGCGCGCACGAACAGCAGCGCGAGGCCGAAGCCGAGCGCGACTTCGGCGAGCGACGCCACGATCGTGAAGCGCAGCGTGTTGCCGAAGCCGGCCGCGAACGCATCGTCGCCGAGCACCGCGCGATAGTTCGCGAGCCCGGCGAACGCGCGCCGGCCGGCCGCATAGTCGACCCGGCAGAACGAGTCGACCAGCACCTGCGCGACCGGGTACAGCGCGAGCGCGGCCAGCACCAGCAGCGCGGGACCGAGCAGCGCGACGAACGGCAGGCTGCGGCCGAGGGCTTTCATGCGCGGATTCCGGGCGATGCGTGACGACGGGCCGTCACTTGCCGGCCGCGGCCATCGCCTGCGCGATCTTCTGCTGCGCCTGCCGCAGCGCGGCGTCGGGTGCGGCCTGCCCGGTCAGCGCGAGCTGCAGCTGGTCGCCGAGAATGCTCTCGACCTGCTGCCAGTCCTTCACGCGCGGCCGCGCACGGCCGGCCTCGAGCGCCTTCAGTTGATCGGGATACCAGCGGTACTGGCGCACCAGCGCAGGATCGGCGAACACGCTGCGGCGCGTCGGCGGAATGCCGATTCCGGCGAGGCGGGTCTGCGTGTCGCGCGAGCTCAGGTAGCTCAGGAATTCCTGCGCGAGCTTCGCGTGCGGCGCATCCTTCGGAATGCCCATCTGCCAGATGCCGAGCATCGGTGCGGGGCCCGCCGTCTGCCCGGGCGGCGGCTGCAGCGCGATTTGCCCGACCACGCGCGACTGCTTCGGATCGTCGAGCGCCGGAATCCACGCCGGCCACACTTCGATCGACTGCGCGGCCGTGCCGCGCTGCAGCGCGTCGCGCACTTCGGCGGCGCCGTACACGTCGACGTCCTTCGGCGCGGACGCCTTCAGCGCGAGGAAGGTCTTCAGCGCGGCCTGCGACTCGCGCGAATCGATCGTCACGTTGCCGGCACGGTCGAACACGTCGCCGCCGTAGGCCCACAGGATCGGCAGGAAACCCGTCACGACCGGGTTGCCCTTCGTGCCGCGGAACACGACGCCGGACACGCTCTTGTCCGCGCCGCCGACGGTCTGCGCGATCTTCAGCACGTCGTCCCAGTTGCGCGGCGGCTGCAGCTTGTACTTCGCGAGCAGATCCTTCCGGTAAGCGAACATCTCGACGTTGCCGACGATCGGCAGCGCGTACAGCGCGCCCGCCGCGTTGCGGCCGAGCGCGACCGCGGACGGCACCAGATCGGCATCGGCGAGCGACGCCGGCAGCGGCTTCAGCCAGCCGTTGCCGATGAATTCCGGCGCCCACGTGTCGTCCATCATCACGAGGTCGTACGTGCCGGTGCCTTCGCGCATCGACAGCTTCAGCTTCTGGTACAGGTTCGCGTTCGGCAACTTGAGCAGCTCGATGTCGGTGCCCGGATGCAGTTTGGTGAAGCCGGCGACGGCGTCGGCCAGCCCCTTGCCGTAGATGTCGTCGCGGCCCGCGATGACGAGATCCGCCGCGAAGGCGTGCGAGGCGGCAAAGGACAGCGCAACGGCGGCGGACAGCGCGCGCAGGCGGCTCAACAGGGTCATGAGGTCTCTCTCGATCGGCGTGGTGGCGGGTCGGCCTCGCGTTGCACACGTGTGCAACGCGGGCGACGCTTCGGGCGGCCTGAAGCGAACGCCATTGTTCACGTCGATCGTTAAGAATTTGTGGCACACGGCGGGACCGGCCGCCGGCGCAGCCCGCCGCCCCCCCCCGCCCGGGCCGGCGCGCGCGCCGTCAGAAGTTCACGCGGATCCCGGCCATCACCGCGAGCTGGCGGCTCGAATTGCTGTTCGCGAGCACCGGGATCTGCGCGTAGTTCGCCGCGTTGCCGTTCGCGTCGGTGCCGAGCCCCGCGCCGCTCGCGATCTGGCCGATCGCCACCGCGTACAGCGCGGTGCGCTTCGACAGGCTGTAGTTCGTGCCGACGTTGACCTGGTGGAAGCGCGTCGTGCCGCGCCCGTCGGTGTGCGCGGCGTTGAAGATATACGCGACGCCGCCCTGCAGCGCCGGCGTGAACATGTACGTGACGTTCAGCTCGCCGATGTCGAACGTGAACGCCTGCGTGCGCGGCTGCGCGTCGGTCGAGAAATAGCGGCTGTCGCCCAGGCGCGTGTGCGTGTAGGTCAGCGCGAGCGTCGCCGCGCCGAGCGTCACCGAGCCGCCCGCGCCGAACGCGCGCATCGAGCCGGCGTCCTGCAGCAGGCAGTACATCGCGCCCGGGTTGCTGCACGCGAAGTCGCCGATATAGCCGCTCGCGCCGCCGAGCGCCGCGTCGAGCGGCTGGTGCAGGTCGAGATAGCCGACCGAGAACGCGATCGGCGCGGGTATAGGTCGCCGCGACCGCATAGCCGCGCTTCGCGGAAAAGTCGCCGGCCTGCCCGCCGAAGCTGAACGTGCCGCCGATCGTCAGGCCGTGGAAGTCCGCGCTGGTGAACTTCACCGCGTTGTTGAAGTTGAACGCGGCATTCAGGTTGTCGACGTCGCCGAGATGCGACCCGTACGGCGTCGCCCAGTTGTTGCTGGAGACATAGGCGCCGAGCATGTCGGTGTACGAGTCATATTGCCGGCCGAGGCCGAGCGTGCCGATCCCCTCCTGGCGCAGCCCGACCCACGCCTGGCGGCTGAACGCGGTGCCGCCCTGCAGCGCCTGCCCGTTCGCGGACAGGAACTGCTGCTCGAGCGAAAACACCGCGTCGAGCCCGCCGCCGAGCGGTTCGGCGCCCTGGAAGCCGAAGCGGGACGGCACCAAGTTGCCGCCGCCCATCTGCCACGCATGGCCGCCGCCCGTGCTGCCGTCGGCGCGCGTGAACTGCTGGTTCGTCGAATAGATGATGCCGGTGTCCACGGTGCCGTACAGCGTCACGCTGCCGGAAGTCTGCGCGTGTGCGTGCATGCAACCCAGCGTGGCCGCGGCCGCGGCCAGTCGTCGTCCGATCTTCATGTCCCGCCCTCTGTTGTCATCGATTCGCAGTGCAGATCGATGGAGTTGTCGATATGGGTGACAGGACTCTATCCAGCGAAAATTCGGGACCTCTATCCCAAATCAGCAAATGGTGAAGCGATCGGATAACACACGAGGGCGCGCGGCGGCACCGTCGCGCGCGAAGACGTCATTCGGGACGCAAGGTCTGCGACGGCAGCTCGCCGAACAGGTCGCGATACTCGCGCGCGAAATAGCCCAGATGCGTGAAGCCCCAGCTCGCGGCGGCCTCGCCGACGCCCAGCTGGTGCGCGCCAGTGGTGCGCAGCAGGCGCCGCACCGCGTTCAGCCGGATCGTGCGCAGATAGCCGACGGGCGTGACGTCGGCGACGCGCTGGAAGCTCGTCTGCAGCGTACGGCGGCTGCAGCGCAGCGCGCGGCACAGTTCGAGCACGGTGACGGGTTCCTCGGGCCGGTCGCGCAGATGCTTCTCGCAACGGCTGACGATATCGCTGTAGGTGGCGTGCGTGATGTCGCGGCGCTCGACGCCGATGCCCTGGTCGAGCGCATCGAGGAACATGCCGAGCATCGCGTCGCGGAACATCTTGCGGGTGGCCGCGTATTCGAGGCAGCCGGGATTGCGCTGCGCGTCGTCGATCAGCGACGACAGCCGCGCGCCGAGCGCGACGCCCTGCTCGTCCGACAGCCGCGTGACGTGCCGCAGCTTGCGCGCGCCGGCCGCGCCGAACTCGGCTTCGCACAGCTCGTCGACCATGTCCGATGCGGCGCTGATCCCGACCAGCCCCATCCCTTCCGGCGTATGGAATTCGAAATCCTCGCCGGCGCGCAGCGCGAGCAGCGCATAGCCGTCGATCGGCTGGCCCTGGAACGTGCCGGCGAGCGGCACCGACAACGGCACCGCGAGCGACGTGCGCCGGGCCGGCGCGAGGCCGGTTTGCGCGACACGCCGGTTGGTGGTCTCGCGGAAGAAATGGAAGTCGTCGTACAGCACCTGCGTGACGGTGCCCCTGAACCGGCCCGGCGTCATCTGGCGGTAGACCTGATGCCAACCGGCGATCGCGAGCCCGTGGTCATGCACGTCTTCGTGTGAGCGTGACTGGAACAGCATCGGCGTCTCCGGTAAAACCCTGAATCCACGTTGCGGCCGCACGGCTCGCAGCGGCACAGCTTACCCCCGCAAAATTCCGCGCAGTGCGGTTTCGAATGCAAGACAGGCCGCCGACAGCGCGGCGGCCTGCTCGCCGGTCAGGCGGACATAGCGGCGAAACGACGGCATCCGGTTCACGACCTCGCTGCCGCCGAACGGCACGACGGCAAGCGTCCAGCGTCCGTCGTGCGCGACGATCGTGCAGTCGGTCAGGTGCAGCGGGCGCAGCGCGTCGGCGACCGACGGCTGCGCGACGAGTGCGGCCACCGCACGCGCGAATCCGGGGTCGCATCCCGGCTCAGGTTCGGCCGCGACGCCGGTGCGCCGCAGCCAGCCGGTCTGGAGCACGCGTGCGCGGCCCTCCCCGGCCGGACCGTGCGCGGCGACCGTCACCTGCACGCTGACCGTATGCATCAGGAACTGCCGCTCGACGCGCTCGTCGACGCGCACGTGA
>NZ_VWWG01000131.1:0-17982 GCF_011753085.1 Burkholderia sp. Tr-862 | reverse complement strand
GGCGACGGCCGGGTGCCGCGCGCTGACCTGCGCGTCGCCGAGGCGGCCGCTGTCGGTGTCGCGGGCAAAGGTCGCGAGCGTCGCCTGGAATTCGCTGACCACGACGAGCGCGCGGCCGTCGCGCGCGAAGCGCAGGTGACGCGGCCCGATGCCGCCCGGCACGCGCGTTTCGCCGTGTTCGAGCGCACGCAGGCCGCCGGCATCCTCGACCAGCGCGAACGTGAAGATCCGGTCCGAGCCGAGCGAACTCACATACGCGAAGCGATTGTCCGGCGACACGACGACGGCATGCGCGTTCGTAATGCCGTGCGCGACCTGCAGCGGCGCACCGTCGCCGTCACGCATGCGTGCGGCGTCGTAGAGGCTGAGCGAATTGCCGCCGTACGACGCGCCGAGCAGCCAGCGGCCGCTGCGGTCGAGCGACAGGTACGCATGGCTCGCGTCGATCGCGGTCGCGCCGATGCGTGCGAACGCGCCGGTGCCGGTCGCGACGCGGAATGCGACGATCGTCGGCTGCTCGCCGCGCGTCGCGACGTACAGCCGCGCGCGATCGGGCTGCACGGCGATGGGCATCGCGGCGTCGCCGACCGGGTAGCGGGCGAGCGGCGCGAGCGCGCCGTCGGACGTGAGCGAGAACGTGGCGAGGTCGCCGTCGACGGCATTCGAGACGACGACGGTCAGGCGATCAGTGTTCGGCATGGCGGAGCATCGCGGTGTTCGTGAAGGACTCGTCGGCCGGCAGGCCGCGCGGCGGATCGCTGCGCCGGTGCGTGCGCGCGAACAGCGCGGCGACCGCCGCGACGAGGGACGCGATCGCGAGCGCATACAGGCCGCCCGTGATCGAACCCGTATGTTGCTTCAGATAGCCGAATGCCGTCGGCGCGACGAAGCCGCCGAGGTTGCCGATCGAGTTGATCAGCGCGATCACGGCCGCGGCCACGCGCGTGTCGAGGTAGCCCTGCGGGATCGGCCAGAACAGCGACGACGCGGCCTTGAAGCCGAGCGCGGCGAAGCAGATCGACGCGAACGACCAGACGGGATCGTGCGACGTCGACGCGAACAGCCCGCACGCGGCCAGCACGAGCGCGAACGACAGCCAGCGCTGCGGATGCTTCCACTTCGCGGACAGCACCGCGAAGCCGTACATCGCACCGATCGCGATCATCCACGGAATCGTGTTGTAGAGGCCGACCTGGAAGTCGGTGAGGCCGCCCATCTTGCGGATGATCGTCGGCAGCCAGAAGGTGGCCGCGTAGATCGTCAGCTGGATCGCGAAATACAGGAAGCAGAACAGCATGATCTGCGGGTCGCGCAGCAGCGTGGTGGCCGAGACGTGCACCTTCGAGCGCACGTCGCGAGTCGCGCGCTCTTCATCGAGGGCGTTCTGGAGCGCCGCGCGTTCGTCGGCGGTGAGCCACGTCGCGTCGCGGATGTGCGATTTCAGCAGCAGCCAGCTCGCGCCGCACAGCGCGACCGAGAACATCCCTTCGATCAGGAACATCCACTGCCAGCCTTGCAGGCCGAAGCCGTGGATCGACAGCAGCGCGCCGGTGACGGGCCCGGACAGGACCGACGCGAACGCGGAACCGCCGAGGAAGATCGCCATTGCCTTGCCGCGTTCCTGCGGCGGCAGCCATTGCGACAGGTACAGCACGACGCCGGGGAAGAAGCCGGCCTCGGCCGCGCCGAGCAGGAAGCGCAGCGCATAGAACGACGTGTCGTTCCACACGAACGCCATCGCGGCCGCGACGATGCCCCACGTCGCCATGATTCGCGCGAGCCAGATGCGTGCGCCGTAGCGCTGCATCAGCAGGTTCGACGGCACTTCGAACAGCGCGTAGCCGACGAAGAACAGGCCGGCGCCGAGCCCGTACGCGGCCGCGCCGATTCCGATCGACGCTTCGAGGTGGCGGTCGACGAAGCCGACGTTCACGCGGTCGATGTAGTTCGCGATGAACATGATCAGCACGAGCGGCAGCACGTGCCACTTCACTTTCGAAACGGCGGACGCGAGCGGGTCGCGGCCGGGCAGGGCGGGTGAGGTCAAGGGTGTCTCCGGTCGGGCGGCGAACGGGGCGGCGGCCCGCGTCGGCATCGGGATGGTGATTTAAGTAGTATGTCGTCGTATGACATGGTACGCCGGAGTTCCAGGCGTGGCGTCGCGGGTTTACCCGGAATATGCCCAGATATTGGGGAATATCATGAGGGCGTCGCGGCGTTCAATCACATCTGATGACGTATGACGTGGGATCGCCAACACCGGCTGAGAGCCGGCGCTCGGCAGGCTCCGCGGCGCTGCGCTTCGGCGGGCTTCGCCCTCGGGGCAACCGGCGGGGTTCCGTCGCGGCCCGCTACGCCATCGACACGACGCTGTTCAGCAGCGTCTTCACGAGCACGGCCTGCCGCGTCGCGCCCGTCTTCGCGAAGATCCCGCGCAGGTGCGCGCGGGCCGTGTTCTTCGTGATGCCGGTCGCGGCGGCCGCTTCGTCGAGCGTCAGGCCGTCGACGAGCAGCAGCGCGATCTCGGTTTCCATCGGCGTGAGCCGAAACAGCCGATGCAGCATGTCGCGCGAGGTCTGCGGCGACGCCGCCGGATCGCGGACGAACACCGCGACGGCCGGCCGGTGCTGGCGGTCCTGCGCGCCGTGATACGGCGCGAGCGGGCGCAGCAGCACGTTCAATGGCATCGCGCCGCCGGGGCGCGACAGCGTGGTGGCCTCGATGCGCCCGAGCGCGCCCGCGCGGAAATGCTCGAGCGTGGCCTGCAGCGCCTTCTGCAGCCGGCGCTCGTCGAGCGGGCACGACGCATGAAGCCGCGCCTGGCGCAGGCACAGGCCGTCCTGCTGCTCGATCAGCCGCTCGGCGATGCGGTTGTGCTTGATCACGCGGCCGTCCTCGTCGAGGATCGCGGTGCCGACGTCGAGCCTGTCGACGGCGCCCGCGTACAGCGCGCGCTCGGCGTCGAGCACGTCGAGCGCCGCGTGCAACTCGACCGCGCGTTGCAGGTGCGGCAGCAGCGTCGCGACCTGCGCGCGTTCGGCCGCATCGAAATCGCGGCCGTGATGCGCGCGGCTCACGAAGAACGCGCACTCGACGCCGCCCTCGCCGCGCAGGTTCGCACCGAGGATGAAGCGCAGGTCGAGCGGTTGCAGGTATTGCCGGTAGAAATCGTGCGCGCACCATCGGGCGGCGCCGAACAGCATGTCGGCCGTGAACACCTGGCCGGGCGGCTGGTCGAGAAACGGGCACAGCGCGTAGAACTGCTCGCTGTACGACGGCTCGCCGGGCAGCAGCGGGCCGTGGGCCGATGCGTTGATGATGAGCCCGCGCCGCGAGCCGCCGGGGTTGCGCAGCACGAGCGTCGTGAAGCTCGCGTCGAGCCGCACGCGCATCGCTTCCAGAAAGTCCGCCCACGGCGTCGTTTCGGACGGCCCCTGATAGACGAGCCCGAGCCACGCGCTGAGTTCGCGGGCCGTCCATGCCGCGTCGTCGAAACCGTCGTGCGCGGCCGTGTCGTCGGGCGCCAGCGCGATCCGCATGCTCGTGTTCTCCTGGGTCGGGGTGAATGCTGCCGACCCAGCATACCGACCGGCCAGCGGCCCGCGTCATCCGAACGGAGTAGACGACGCGGGCCGTGGTTGTGCGGCGGCGCTTGTGCTGCCCGAGCGTGCTTATGCCGCTTACGTCGCTTATTTCGCGCGCTCGCGCAGCAGGTACGCGACGATGCGCTCCGCCGCCGCTTCCGGCGACTCGGCCACCGTATCGATGCGCAGCTCGGGCCGCGCGGGCGGCTCGTACGGCGAGTCGATGCCCGTGAAGTGCTTCAGCTCGCCCCGGCGCGCCTTCTTGTACAGGCCCTTCGGATCGCGTTCCTCGGCGATCGCGAGCGGCGTGTCGACGAACACTTCGACGAACTCGTCGGGGCCGACCAGCGCGCGGGCCATGTCGCGTTCCGCGCGGAACGGCGAGATGAACGACACGAGCGTGACGAGCCCGGCATCGAGCATCAGCCGCGAGACCTCGGCCACGCGCCGGATGTTCTCCACGCGATCGGCCTCGGTGAAGCCGAGATCGCGGTTGAGCCCGTGCCGCACGTTGTCGCCGTCGAGCAGGTAGGTGTGCTTGCCGAGCGCATGCAGTCGACGCTCGACGAGGTTCGCGATCGTCGACTTTCCCGCCCCCGACAGCCCGGTCAGCCACACGATGCGCGGCGTCTGCGCTTTCTGCACCGCGCGCGCGTCGCGGTCGACGTCGACCGCCTGCCAGTGCACGTTGTGCGCGCGGCGCAGCGCGAAGTGCAGCATGCCGGCGCCGACCGTGTCGTTGGTGAAGCGGTCGATCACGATGAAGCCGCCCGTATGGCGGTTGCGGTCGTACGGATCGAACGCGACCGGGCGGTCGAAGCTCAGGTTGCACACGCCGATCTCGTTCAGTGCGAGCGTGCGCGCGGCGAGATGCTCGCGCGTGTTCACGTCGATTTTGTATTTCGGTGTCGCGCAGGTCGCGCCGACCGTCTGCGTGCCGAGCTTCACGAAATACGGCCGGCCCGGCAGCAGCGGTTCGTCGTGCATCCACACGAGCGTCGCCTCGAACTGGTCGGCTACCTCCGGCGGTGCGTCGGCACGCGCGATCATGTCGCCGCGGCTAATGTCGATTTCGTCGGCGAGCGTGAGCGTCACCGCTTCGCCGGCGCGCGCGACCTCGGCTTCACCGGCCGGCGTGATCACCGACGCGACGCGGCTTTCCTTGCCGGACGGCAGCACGCGCACGCGTTCGCCGATGCGGACTTCACCCGACGCGATGCTGCCGGCGTAGCCGCGGAAGTTCAGGTGCGGACGGTTGACCCATTGCACGGGCAGCCGGAACGGTTCGTCGCGCGTCACGCGCTCGACGATCGGCAGCGTGTCGAGATGCTGCAGCAGCGTCGGGCCCGCGTACCACGGCATCCGCGTGCCCGGCGCGATCACGTTGTCGCCGCGCAGCGCGGACATCGGAATGCTGATGATCTCCTCGAGACCGAGTTCGGCCGCGAACGCGCGATAGTCGGCGTCGATGCGCTCGAACACGGCGCGGTCGTAGTCGACCAGATCCATCTTGTTGATCGCGAGCACGACGCGCTTGATGCCGATCAGCGCGACGAGGTGGCTGTGGCGGCGCGTCTGCGTGAGCACGCCCTTGCGCGCGTCGATCAGGATCACCGCGAGATCGGCGGTCGACGCGCCGGTGATCATGTTGCGCGTGTACTGTTCGTGGCCGGGCGTATCGGCGACGATGAACTTGCGTCGCGCGGTGGCGAAGAAGCGGTACGCGACGTCGATCGTGATGCCCTGTTCGCGCTCGGCCGACAGACCATCGACGAGCAGCGCGAAATCGAGTTCGCCGCCTTGCGTGCCGACCTTCTTCGAATCGGCCTCGAGCTGCGTCAGCTGGTCGTCGAACAGCATGTTCGATTCGTAGAGCAGGCGGCCGATCAGCGTGCTCTTGCCGTCGTCGACGCTGCCGCAGGTGATGAAGCGCAGCAGGTCCTGCGTCGGTGCCTCGTCGGCATGCATGCCGGATGTCGCTTGCGCGCGCGTGTCGGGTGCGGTGAGAACGTGTGCCATCAGAAATAGCCCTCCTGTTTCTTCTTTTCCATCGAACCGGCCGAATCGCTGTCGATCAGCCGTCCCTGGCGCTCGGACGTGCGCGTGTCGCGCATCTCCCGCACGATGTCGTCGAGCGAAGTCGCGTCGCTGTCGATCGCGCCCGTCAGCGGATAGCAGCCGAGCGTGCGAAAGCGCACCTTGCGCATCTGCGGCACTTCGCCTTCGCGCAGCGGCAGGCGTTCGTCGTCGACCATGATCAGCGCGCCGTCGCGCTCGACCACGGGCCGCTCCTTCGCGTAGTAGAGCGGCACGATCGGAATGTCGTGCAGCTGGATGTACTGCCAGATGTCGAGCTCGGTCCAGTTGGAGATCGGGAACACGCGCAGGCTTTCGCCCTTGCGCTTGCGCGCGTTGTACAGCGACCAGAGTTCGGGGCGCTGGCGCTTCGGGTCCCAGCGGTGCTGCGCCGAGCGCAACGACACGATGCGTTCCTTCGCGCGTGATTTCTCCTCGTCACGACGCGCGCCGCCGAACGCGGCATCGAAGCCGTAGTGGTCGAGCGCCTGCTTGAGCCCCTGGGTTTTCCACACGTCGGTGTGCACGGCCGAGCCGTGCGTGAACGGATTGATGCCGTTCGACACGCCGTCGGGATTCACATGCACGCGCAGGTCGAGGCCGAGGCGCGCAGCCGTCTCGTCGCGAAACGCGATCATCTCGCGGAACTTCCACGTCGTATCGACATGCAGCAGCGCAAAGGGCGGCTTCGCCGGGTAGAACGCCTTCATCGCGAGATGCAGCATGACCGAGCTGTCCTTGCCGATCGAATAGAGCATCACCGGGTTTTCGCTTTCCGCGACCACCTCGCGCATGATGTGGATGCTTTCGGCCTCCAGTCGCTCCAAGTGGGTCAACATCGTTCGTCTCCTTGTTTCATGCCGGCGCCGCGCGACATGTGCGGCGTTTCGTGCATGACGCCAACGGTATCGAGCGACGGGGGGCCGATCTTCGTCCGGGTGGACTAAACCGCGGTGCGCTCGCGCAGCGGATCTTTCCTTAGTCCACCCGGACGAAGTGGTGCGCGCAGCGCTCGCTTAAGGTGAGCGCTCGACCATCGGCGGAGACGACACATGACGGACGACACACGTGCCACGCAATTGCTTTCGGGCCAGACCTGGGCCGATTTCTGCGACACCCTGAAACGCAGCGGCCAGCAGATCCTGCGCGTCGACGCGCCGGACGATCCGCTCACGCGCGCGGAAGGGTTCCGCTACCTGAGCCGGCTGATGCGCATCGCGCTCGAGATGCACGTCGAGTTCGCGGACGGCGCGTGGCCGGGCTTCTTCTCGCCGTCGCACGAGACCGCGAAGATCGGCGCCGACAATCCCGACAACCTGTACCAGTACGCGCGCGTCGACGGCCGCTGCGAATATCGCGTGACGGGGCGGCGCGGCACGGTCGCGTACCTAAGCTTCGGCACGCAGAAGGGCGGCTACGAGACGGACGGCAAGATGCTGCAGACCGGCTTTCTCGATGCGAAGCAACTCGAGCTCGCGCCGGACGGCAGCTTCGAGATCGTGTTGAGCGAGACGCCGCGTGCGGGCAACTGGGTGCGCATGGAACCGGGCACCAACGCGCTGCTGGTGCGCCAGACCTTCCTCGACCGGCGCGCGGAGACGCCGGCGCACCTTCAGATCGCGCGCATCGGCGCGCACGATCGTCCGGCGCCGCTCGACCCGCTCGTGCTGCAGGGCGGCCTCATGCGCGCCGCGCGGTTCGTCGAGCAGACGTCGAAGCTGTTCGCCGACTGGGCCGCGAGCTACGGGTCGCACGTGAACGCGCTGCCGCCCGCCGACCAGGCGCTGTGCCAGTCGGTCGGCGGCGATCCGAACATCTACTACTACCACTCGTGCTGGTCGCTGGCCGAGGACGAGGCGCTCGTGATCGACGTCGACACGGTGCCCGACTGCGACTTCTGGAACGTGCAGCTCAACAACTACTGGATGGAGTCGCTCGACTACCGGCACTTCGACATCTGCGTGAACAAGCACGGCGCGCGGCTGAATGCCGACGGCGGCGTGACGGTGGTGGTCGCCGCGTCGCGGCCGGGTGACGCGAACTGGCTCGATACGGCCGGGCATCGCACCGGCACGATCTGCTGGCGCTGGGTCGGGGCCGCGCAGCCGGTGCATCCGCGCACGCGCGTCGTCAAGCTCGCCACGTTGCAGGCGGCCGCATGAACGCGCCACTCGACCAGATCCGCACGCAGCTCGACGCCGACGGGTTGATCGCCGAGGCCGTGTCGCGCACGGGCGGGCTCACCGCATTCGGCGACGGGCCGTATCGCGAGGCGCTCGACGTGATGTGCGCATCGCTGATCGACGAAGCGAAGTTGTCCGCGCGGGGCGCGGAGATGATGCGCGAGAAGCTCGTCGGCCAGCTCGTGAACCGGCTCGTCGTCGAGTACTACGGCCGCCTCCATCCGGAGATCGCCGACATCGCGATCGACGATCCGCTCGTGATCGTCGGGCTGCCGCGCACCGGCACGACGCTGCTGCAGCGGCTGCTCGCCGTCGATCCGCGCTTTTATTCCGCCGCGTGGTGGGAAACGCGCTATCCGGCGCCGCTCGCCGGCGAGACGCTCGACGCGCCGACCGTGCGCATCGCGCGCGCGCAGGCCGAGGTCGCGATGATGATCGACTGCATTCCGCAGATCCTGGCCATTCATCCGCTCGACGCGATGCTCGCCGACGAGGAGTTCATGCTGATGGAGCACGCGTTCGTGTGCGCGATGGATTCGTACGCGAACGTGCCGACGTATACGGCGTGGCTCGCGCAGCAGGACCTGACGCCCGTCTATACGTACCTGAAGCGGATGCTGCAGTTCCTGCAGTGGCAGAAGGCGCAGCGCGGCGTCGCGCCGGCCGAGCGCTGGCTGCTCAAGACGCCGCAGCACCTGCATGCGCTCGACGTGCTGTGCCGCGTGTTCCCGCTGGCGCAGGTGGTGCTCACGCACCGCGAGCCGGCGCAGACGATTCCGTCGATGGCGAGCATGGCGCACACGTTGTGGCAGATGTATGCGGACGACCCGGATCCGCGCACGGTCGGCACGCAATGGAACGCGGGGATGGCGCGTGCGATCGGCGCGGCGATGACGGCGCGCGACGCGCTGCCGGCCGAGCGGTTTCTCGACGTGCGTTTCGAGGACACCGTGTCGAATCCGCTCGGCGTCGCGCAAGCCGTGTACCGCTTTGCCGGCATGTCGCTCGATGCGCGGCAGCGCGCGGCGATGACGGACTGGATGGTGCGTAACGGCCGCGACAAGCGCGCCGCGCACGACTATTCGATCGCGCGCTTCGGCTTCACCGAGGCGCAACTGGCGCACGATTTCGCTGCGTATCGCGCGCGGCACCTGCAGGCAGCCGGCTGACGGCGTGCCCGCGAGACCAACGACCACCAGGAGACAACCCATGTTGCTGAAGGACAAGATCGTCGTGATTTCCGGGATCGGGCCGGGGCTCGGCGTGAAGCTCGCCGTCGAGGCGGCGCGCGAGGGTGCGCGCGGCGTCGTCGTCGCGGCGCGCACGATGGAGAAGCTCGACGATGCGCAAGCACGGATCGACGCACTCGGTGTTGCGTGCGACGTGCTGAAGGTGCGCACCGATATCGCCGAGCGCGCGCAATGTCGGCACCTGGCGACGCAGGCGATCGAACGCTTCGGCCGGATCGACGCGCTCGTGAACAGCGCGTTCGTGCACGGGACGTTTCCGGAGGCAGTCGAGGACGCCGATCTCGACGGCTGGCGCGCGGTGTTCGACACCAACGTGTTCGGCACGATGACGCTCACGCAGGAAATCGTGCCGCACATGAAGCGGCAGAAGCGCGGCGCGATCGTGATGATCAACACGCAGGCGACTCGCAAGCCATTTGCAGGGGAATCGGGCTACGCTGTATCGAAGGGCGCGCTCGCGGTTGCTGCAAAATATCTGGCGCGCGAGCTCGGCGTGCACGGGATCCGCGCGAACAGCATTCACATGGGGTGGATGTGGGGCGTGCCGACGCAGACGTATTTCCGGCAGGCGGCAGCCGAGTACGGGATGACGGAGGAGGAGATCATCGCGCCGGTCGCGTCGAACATCGCGCTCGCGAAGCTGCCGACCGACGACGACTGCGCGCGCGCGGCGCTGTTCCTTGCGTCGGATTATGCGAACGCGGTGACCGGCGCGACGCTGGATGCGAACGGCGGCGATTTCATGCCCTGAGGAGGGAGCAGCGAATCATGCAGGAAACTCGACAGGCACGGCATTTCTTCGCGTTCAACGGCGACGCGGACGGCCTCTGCGCGCTGCAGCAGCTGCGGCTCGCGGAGGGCGCGGGCGGCACGCTCGTGACCGGCGTGAAGCGCGACATCAAGCTGCTCGAGCGAATCGACGCGCGGGCCGGCGATCGCGTGACCGTGCTCGACGTGTCGCACGACCAGAACCGCGACGCATGCGCGCGGCTGCTGCGCGACGGCGCCGCGGTTCGCTACTTCGATCATCACTTCGCGGGCGCGTTGCCCGGCGATCCGCGTTTCGATGCGTATATCGACACGGCCGCCGACATCTGCACGAGCGCGCTCGTGAACCGCTATCTCGGCGGCCGGCACGTGCGCTGGGCGATCGTCGCGGCGTTCGGCGACGAACTGCCGGCGCTCGGCGACGCGCTCGCCCGCGAATACGGAATCGACGAAGCCGAGCGCTGCACGCTGGCCGAGCTCGGGCTCTACCTGAACTACAACGCTTACGGCGACTGCGTCGGCGACCTGCATTTCGATCCGGCGGTGCTGGCCGAAGCGATGCTGCCGTGCGTCGATCCGCTCGACTTCGTGCGCGACACGCCGGTGTTCGCCGCGCTGCGCGACGGCTATCGCGACGACATGGCACGGGCATGCGCGCTCGTGCCGCTGCGCGACGTGCCGGGCGCGACGCTGATCAGGATGCCGGATCAACCGTGGGCGCGGCGCGTGTCGGGGATGCTCGCGAACGAGCGGATGCGCAATGCGCCGCATGCGGCGCTCGCGGTGCTGTCGCCGCGTGCGCAGGGCGGGCTCGTGGTCAGCGTGCGGGTGCCCGACGGAAGGTCGCTCGGCGCCGACGAGTTCTGCCGCGGTTTCCCGACCGGCGGCGGGCGCAAGCGTGCGGGCGGCATCAACCATCTGCCGGAAGCCGAGTTCGACGCGTTCGCCGAGCGGTTCGAAGCGGCGTTCCGTCTGGACTGACCCGCGGGCCTGCGACGCGCCCGCCGTGCGGCAATGCCACGGCGCGCGCGTCGCGCAGCTTCAGCCGGTTGCGTGGGCGAGGCCCGTCGCGCGAGAGTCGATCGCCGCGTCGCGCGTGAACCCCGCATTGGCCGCTGTCCGTTACGCGCCTGGGCGCCGGCGTGCCGCGTGCAGCGCTTCCGCGCGCTGCTTCACGTCCCGCGCGCACTGGTCGAACCCCTGTTTCACCCAGCCGCCGTGCTCGCGCATGATCGTTTCCGCGTTGATGCCGAGAAACTGGTCGGTCGTGAAGTAGCGGCAGCGTTCGGCGCCGTCGGCTTCGACGTACTGGTCGCGGCGCGCGGCGTCCCGGTTGTCGTCGGTCGGGCGCTGCTCCCACGACAGCAGGCGTTCCGGCTCGCAGGCAACGAGGATTTCGTTGACGGGAATGACTGTCTCCGTGCCGGGAATGCGCACCTGCATATGGACGAAGTCGCCGATCCGGCCGGTCGTTTCGAGGCCGACGCAGAACGTGTTCCATTCACTGTAGCGCGGGAAGTCGGTCAGCACTTCCCAGACGACGGAAGCGGGCGCGCCGATCGCGACGGTGATCGAGGTGACGAGATTGGCTGGTTTGGTCATGGCGGGTATCGGGTGAGATTGATGATGAGGATGGGACTGCGGGACTGCGGGACTGCGGGACTGCGGGACTGCGGGATCGCGTGGCCGCACGGCCGCACGGCCGGACGCACTGCGACGGACGGAACGGTCCGCGCGGGCGCCGACGGGCAGGGCACAGGCATCGCGCGATGCGCGTGGCCGGTGTGCAGTCGGCGCGTGCCGTGCGTCGCGGCGAACCCGACATCTAGCGTAGGCCGGCGCACGCGACGAAGAATCGTCGGAATGGACTAAGGCGTTTCACCGGGCCGGCGATCCGGCGTCGGCACGCGATGCGCGCGGGCGCCGCATGCGTTGCATGCATCGACATCGCACTAGCCTGCCGCGACAATACGGGTCACTTTTCAGTTTCCTGCCGCGAGGTGCCCGTGTCAGCCAAGTCGTCCGTTGCTCCTGCTGTCGTGTGGTTCCGCGACGATCTGCGCGTGACCGACCAGCCCGCGCTGACGCGCGCAGTCGCGTCGGGCCGGCCGCTCGTGTGCGTGTATGTCGACGATACGGGCGAGGGGGCGGGACGTGCGCTCGGCGGCGCGGCGCGCTGGTGGCTGCACGGCTCGCTCGCCGCACTCGACGCGGCGCTCGCGCGTCATGGCGGACGCCTGCTGCTGTTGCGCGGCGATGCGCAGCGCGAGATCGAGCGCGTCGTGCACGACACGGGCGCGGCGGCCGTGTACTGGAACCGCCGCTATGCGCAGCCGCAGCGCGATGCCGATGCGGCGTTGAAGGCGTCGCTGAAGGCGCGCGGCCTCGAGGTCGAGAGCAGCAACGGCAGCCTGCTGAACGAACCGTGGGAAGTGATGACGGGCGCCGGTACGCCGTTCCAGGTGTTCACCGCATACTGGCGCGCGGTGCGGCGCGATCGCACGGTGGCGGCGCCGCTGCCCGAACCGGAGCGGATCGCGTTTCATCCGTGGCCGGCCGGCGTGCGCGAACGCGCGCTGGCGCTCGACACACTCGCGTTGCGCCCGCACGCGCCGGACTGGGCGGGCGGTCTGCGCGACGCGTGGCCGGCGCCCGACGAAGCCGGCGCGCACGCGCGGCTCGACGCGTTCGTGCACGAGTCGTTGGCCGGCTACGCCGACACACGCGATCGACCCGGCCAGCCCGCGACGAGCCGGCTGTCGCCGTTCCTGCGCTTCGGTAACGTGTCGCCGCGGCAGGTGTGGCATGCGGTGCAGGGGGCGGCACAGGCGGGCGGTGCGGCGTGCGCGGCCGGTGCCGAGAAATTCCTGAGCGAGCTTGGCTGGCGCGAATTCAGCCACGTGCTGCTGTATCACTTCCCGGTGCTCGCGACCGACAACTTCCGCGCGCAGTTCGACGCGATGCCATGGCGTGACGATCCCGCCGCGCTGCGCGCATGGCAGCGCGGGCTGACCGGCTACCCGCTCGTCGATGCGGGAATGCGCGAGATGTGGACGACCGGCTGGATGCACAACCGCGTGCGGATGGTCGTCGCGTCTTTCCTCGTCAAGCATCTGCTGATCGACTGGCGGGCGGGCGAGCGCTGGTTCCACGACACGCTCGTCGATGCGGACGCCGCGAACAACCCGGCGAACTGGCAATGGGTGGCCGGCTGCGGGGCCGACGCCGCGCCGTATTTCCGCATCTTCAATCCGGTGACGCAGGGCCGGAAGTTCGACCCGCAGGGCGCGTACGTGCGCCGCTGGGTGCCGGAACTCGCGGGCCTCGACGCGGCGGCGATCCATGCGCCCTGGGAGGCGTCCGCGGCGCAGCTGGCGGCGGCCGGCGTGCGGCTCGGGCTCGACTATCCGGCGCCGATCGTCGATCACGACGGCGCGCGCCGTCGTGCGCTCGATGCGCTGGCCGCGTTGCCGAAGCGTCACCAGGCGCCGCCGAGCACCGCTGGCAATCCGCGCGCGGTGTAGCGTGCCGTGTCAGTTGCAGAACGCCGCGTGCTCGAGCAGCGCGAGCGCGATGCCCGAATCGAAGTAGGTCGCGCCGCACCACGCGACGAACGCGAGCACGCCCGCGGCCAGCGCCGCACGGATCATGCCCATGCGGCCTTGGCCGAGCCGGGGCGCGCAATGCGCGCGTCGTTGATCGGCAGGTGCAGCAGCGCGGCCAGCACGCCGAGCGCGATCGAGCCGATCCACAGCGGCAGGTACGAATGCGTCGCGTCGTACACGAGCGCGCCGAGCCACACGCCGAAGAAGCTGCCGAGCTGGTGCCCGAAGAAGACGAAGCCGAACAGCGTCGCGATGTAGCGCACGCCGAACATCTGCGAGATCACGCCGTTGGTCAGCGGCACCGTGCCGAGCCACGTGAAGCCCATCACGGCCGCGAACACGTAGACGCTCGCGGGCGACAACGGCGCTGCAACGAACGCGGCCATCGCCAGCGCGCGCACGAGGTACAGCACGGACAGCACGTACTTGCGCCGCAGCAGGTCGCCGAGATGGCTGCACGCGTAGGTGCCGGCCACGTTGGTCAGCGCGATCAGCGCGAGCGCGATGCTGGCATGGCGCGCGGGCAGCCCGTGATCGAGCAGGTAGGCCGGCAGGTGGGTCGCGATGAACGCGAGCTGGAATCCGCACGCGAAGAACCCGGCGTTCAGCAGCCAGAAGCCGCGGTGCGCGAACGCTTCGCGCACGGCCGCCGCGATCGACTGGTCGGTGCCGTCGGCACGGCTCGCGGCCTGCGCGGGCCGGTCGCGCACCAGCACGGCGAGCGGCGCGAGCAGCGCGGCGACGAGGGCGAGCGCGACGAATGCATGCTGCCAGCCGATGCCGCCGATCAGGACCTGCGCGACCGGCACCATGCAGAACTGGCCGAGCCCGCCGATCGCGCCGGCGACGCCGAGCGCCCAGCCGCGCTGGTCGGGCGGAAACAGCCGGCTCAGCGCGCCGTAGATCGCCGCGAAGGCCGACCCCGACAGCGCGATGCCGATCACGAGCCCCGCGCCGGCCGTGAACACGCCGATCGACGCCGCCAGCGCCATCGTGACGAGCCCGGCCGCGTACAGCAGCATGCCCGCGACGATCACGCGCACCGACCCGAAGCGGTCGGCGATCATCCCGGTAAACGGCTGCGCGATGCCCCAGATCAGGTTCTGCAGCGCGAGCGCGAGACCGAACGCTTCGCGCGACCAGCCGTGGTCGAGCGTGACGGGCGCGAGGAACAAGCCCTGCACGTGGCGGATGCCGAGCGCGGCGCCCATGATCAGGCCGCCTGCGAGTACCGGCAGCCAGCGCCGCCGGGCGTCTCGTTCGATCGGGGTCATGTGTGTCTCCGGATGAATGAATGCGTGCGGCGCGACGGCCGCGTTCGATCCGATTAGACGATCCGGCAGCGGTGTCGCTCAAGCGATCATTCGGTCGGGTTCGCATGCGTGCAGGGAATGCGACGCGGGTCGGACGCGATGCCGGAGATGAGGGTGGCGGTGCGGGCGGGTGCGTTGAGCCGCTGCCGCGCATGCTGCCGGCGTGACACGCGGCCGCTGCGGCGCAGCCGCGGCGTCGGTGCATCGCCTGCGGCGGCGTGATCCGTCGCACAACGATCGCCGCCGCGCCGGCATCGGCTCGACGCGGAAAATCGCGCGCGGCTACCGCTGCGCCACGTCGTACGCGCGCATCGCCGCGTCGCACTCGGCCGCTTCGGCGAGAATCCAGTCGCGCACGTCGGCGATTTCGCGGCGCGGTGCCGGATCGTGCCGGAACAGCCAGTAGCCATAGGCATCCGACGACGCTTGCGAGCGCGGGCCGAGCACCGCGAGCCGGCCGTCGGCGAGCATCGGCGCGACGAGCGCGAGCCGTCCGAGCGCGACGCCCTGGCCGGCGATCGCGGCGTGGATCACCTGGTCGTACTGGTTGAAGCGCAGCACGCCCTTGGGGCGCGCGTCGCCGAGGCCGGCCGCGTGCAGGTGCGCACGCCATTGCAGCTGCGTTTGCGGCGGTCCGTCGAATTCGAGCAGTACGTGGTCCGCGATCGCGGCCGCGTCGGTGACGGGCCGGGCGGCCAGCGCGGGGTGCGCGACGGGCACGACGATCTCGTCGAACAGGCGCACCGCGCCGGCCGGCGCGCGCTCGCGCGGGCAGTAACGGATCCCGAGGTCGATGCCTTCCGCGCGCAAATCGAGTACCTTGTCGTTCGCGGCGACGCGCAAGTCGACCTCGGGCAGGCGCGCCTGCAGGCGCCCGAGTCGCGGCAGCAGCCACAGCGCGGTGACGCCGATGCTCGCGGTAATCGTGACGGGCTGGCGCTCGCGCGCGGCGGCGAGTGACGCGACGGTGTCCTGCAGGCTGAGCAGCGCCGCATCCGCGGCGCGGAACAGCCGCTCGCCTTCGGGCGTGAACGCGATCTTCCGATAGCCGCGCTGCAGCAGCGCGACGCCGAGATGCACTTCGAGCGCATGCACCTGGCGGCTGACGGCCGACTGCGTGAGGCACAAGTCCTGCGCGGCCAGCGTGATGCTCATGCGGCGGCCGACGGCGACGAAGCCGCGCACGAGGTCCAGCGACGGGAGACGGACGAGGGGCGTTGACATGCGTAGGGCTCATGCGAACGGAGCAGCAAGATTGGTTGAGAACGCCGGGCGCGTCAAGTTCAATGGAGGCTGGCCGACGGGCGGGCGCCGGCTCAGGTGGTGCCGCACAGGAGACAGGATGACGATTTCGAACGAAGCAGGCGGGACGGCTCGCGCGACCGAGCACGCGGCCGAGCGAGCGGCGGGCGTATTGCCCCCGGAGTCCGTGACGCTGACCGCGGCCGACGGCTACGCGTTGCGCGGCTACGTGTGGCGCCATCGCGGCGGCGGCGGTGGCGCCGGGCGGCCCGTGACGGTCATCAATTGCGCGACGTCGGTGCGCTGCGACTATTACTTCCGCTTCGCGGCGTGGCTGTTCGCGCAGGGGCGCGACGTGCTCGTCTACGACTATCGCGGGATCGGCGGATCGCGCCCCGCGCGGCTCGCGACGCTGCGCGCGAACTGGCTCGACTGGGGGCGGCTCGATTGCGAGGCCGCGCTGCAGTACGCGCGCGACGCGTTTGCGGGCCAGCCGCTCGACGTCGTCGCGCACAGCATCGGCGGCTGCGTGCTCGGGCTCGCGGCGTCGAACGCGTGTGTGCGTCACGTGGTGACCGTCGGCGCGCAGTATGCGTACTGGCGCGATTATCGGCCGCAAGAGCGGCGGCGCATGTGGTTGAAGTGGCACGTCGCGATGCCGGCGCTCGCGGCCGTGTTCGGCTATGTGCCCGCGAAACGGCTCGGCTGGATGGAGGACACGCCGCGCGGCGTCGCGCTGTCGTGGGTGCGCGCGCAACCGCGCTTCGAGGATGCCTACACGCACGGCCTGCTCGCCGAAACCGCGGCGAGCCGCGCCGCGTTGCCGGCCCGCTTCGCGCGGCTGTCGGCGCCGATGCTCGCGATCGGCCTCGAAGACGACGGCTTCGGCACGGTCGACGCGATCGAACGGCTGGCCGGCTACTACACGGGCAGCGACGTCACGCATCTGCGGATCGCGCCGCGCGACATCGGCGTCGATGCGATCGGCCACTTCGCGTTCTTCCACAGCCGCTTCACCGACACGCTGTGGCCTGTCGCGTTGTACTGGCTGCAACACGGCGCGCTGCCGGCCGATGCGCCGGGCCACGTCCACGCGCGCCATCCGGCGCAGCGTGCGCGGCTGGCGGGAAGCGGCGTGCCGGGTGCCGTCGCGCAAGGCTGACCGCGTCCGCAACCGGGTGGCCGCGTCGATCAGGCGGCCGCGTCGGTTGCCGCTGCCGACGATCCCGGTCGCGACGCATCGATCCGCATCCGGCGCGATCGATTAACATCGGACGTTTGATTCGACTGCCTGCTGCGTGCCGATGTCCGTTCCGCCCGATTCCGAGATTTCCGCCGACCTGTCGCGCGCATGGCGCGTGTACCTGCTTGACCTGCCGCCTGCCGCGTCGCGTGCCGGCGTGCACGTCGCGCGCATCGATTTCGACTGGCGCGTGCCGCTCGCGTCGCCCGCCTATGCGGCATTGAGCGACGCCGAGCGCGCGCGTGCCGGGCGCTATCTTCGACACGAGGATGCGGTGCGCAGCGCCGCGACGCGCGCCGCGCTGCGCGACGTGCTTGGCGCGGCGCTCGACCTGGCGCCGAACGATATCGCGATCGTCGTCGATGCATCGGGACGGCCGTCGCTGGATCCCGCGCATCGCGTATCGCTCGATTTCAACGTGTCGCACGCGGGCGATCACGCGCTCATCGCATGGGCAGATACGGGGCGCGTCGGCGTCGATATCGAAAGTTGCAACCGCACGACCGACTGGCGCGCGCTGACGAGCGAAGTGTGCGCGGCCGCCGAGGCCGCATATCTCGACAGCCTGCCGCCCGGCGCGCGTGCCGACGCGTTCATGCGCGTGTGGTCCGCGAAGGAGGCGCTGCTCAAGGCGCTCGGCACCGGCATCGGCGGTGGGCTGCGCGCGTTCGCCGTCGTGCCGCCGCGCGATGCGGCGACGCCAGCGACGACGATCGTC
>NZ_VWWG01000130.1:0-18068 GCF_011753085.1 Burkholderia sp. Tr-862 | reverse complement strand
CGGTCGGCGGGATGCGCCTGTATCCGCAGCGCAACCTGCTCGATCGCGAAACCGCGCTGCGCATGTGGACCGAGTACGTGACGTGGTTCTCGAACGAAGTGGGCAAGAAGGGCCGCATCGCGGTCGGTCAGCTGGCGGACCTGATGGTCCCCGATCGCGATTTCTTCACGTGCGCGGAGGACGATATCGCCGACACGACGGCGTTGCTGACGGTGGTCGGCGGCCGGATCGTGTGGGGTGCCGGGCCGTTCGCGTCGCACGATTTGCCGATTCCGCCGGCGATGCCGGACTGGTCGCCGGTGCGCGCGTACGGCGGCTATGGCGGCTGGGGCGCGACGCAGCGCGAGGGCGCGCCGCTGCAGCGAGCAGCAGCGGCCGCTGCCGCGTGCGGTTGTTCGACCGCGTGCGGCATGCACGGCCATGCGCATGCGAGCGCGTGGGGCCGTGCGTTGCCGACGTCGGACGCGAAGGGCTTCTGGGGCGCGTTCGGCTGTTCGTGCTGGGCGGTCTGACATGACGACCCTGACCGGCCGGTGCAGCCCCGGGTGGATTCGCACGCTCCTGTCGCAGGCGTGGGTCGGATCGCTGGTCCGGCTCGCGCTCGTTTCCGCGTTCCTGATCGGCGGGGTGAGCAAGGCGATGCACTTCGGCGATGCGGTCGCGGAGCAGGCGCATTTCGGCCTGCACCCGCCCGCGCTGTGGGCGGCGCTGGCGGTGGCGGTGGAGATCGGCGGCTCGCTGTGCGTGGTGTTTCGCCGCTTCACGTGGCTCGGCGCGGGTAGCCTCGGGATGCTGACGCTCGTCGCGATGGTCGTGGCGAACGATTTCTGGAACCGCTCGGGCGCTGAACATTTCATGGCGCTGAACAGCTTTTTCGAGCATCTGGGCTTGATTGCGGCGCTCGTCCTTGTCACCATCGTCGGCGATATTCAACGGGGGGAGGGCGACGGCAATCCCTGACCGCCGGGTCGGTCCTCCCGCGAACGCGACGCGGCAACCGTGCAACTCACGGTCGCCACGTCGCCCAACCTTTACGCAAACATCACGAATTGAAATCTGAAGACACCCTTCTTTCCGCGGTCGCCGGGTTCGTCGATACGCTGAGCTTCGTCTCGCTGTTCGGGTTGTTCACCGCACACGTGACGGGCAACTTCGTGCTGATCGGCGCGGGCGTCGCCGGATTCGGGCAGGGCCTCCTGCTGAAACTGAGCGTGTTTCCCGCCTTCATATGCGGCGTCATCGCGGCGAGCCTGATCGCGCGGTCGTTGTCCGCGCGGCCGGCATGGCAGGGCGCGCGTGCGCTGTATGCGGTGCAGGCCGTGATGCTGCTCGGCTTCTGTGTGGCCGGCGTGTGGGCGACGCCCGTCACGCAGTCCGACAGCCTGCCGGTGCTGGTGGCCGGCATCGTCGGCACGTTCGCGATGGGCGTGCAGAACGCGCATCCACGCGTGATCGCACGCGCAAGCGTGCCGAACACGGTGATGACGGGCAACGTCACGCAGGCGATTCTCGATGTCGTCGACCTGTTGTCCGCCGGCACGGCCGACAGCGCGCGCGTGGCAGCACGCGCACGGTTCGGCAAGATGTTGCCGGCGATCGTCGCGTTCGCGCTGGGCGCAATGGCTGGCGCGATCGGCTTTCGCTACATCGGATTCTGGGCGCTGCTCGCGCCGGCCAGCGCGCTTGCGGCACTGGCATTGATGTCCGGCGCGCACGACCCGGCGCCTGCCGTGCGGAGCTGAGTTAGCCGACACGCCGCGCGGCGGCCGGCAGGCCGTCGGCGCAAAGCGGTCTTCCGTGGGATGAACGGGGGAATCGTTTGGGGGCGCGGCCGGCGCCCGCGCGGCGGCGCGCTTATTGCGCGATCGACTCGAGGTCGTACGATGGCAACGGATGCGCTACCGGTCGCCGTCTCGCGGGTTGCCCCAGAACACGAAGACGATCACACAGCACAACAAAGCACCCACCAAAACCAGTTTCATCAGAATTTGCTCCGAGAAACCCCGCCATTTCCCCCAAGGGGACTTCCTTCGGGGCGGATGGCGGGAAGGAAAGGCGTGCTGTTGACAGGCAGCTTCTTCCACGGGTTAGGATCACCTGCATGATTCTTGTCTACCGCTACCGGGTGAAGTCGCTCAACGGACTGCTCAACAAGCAGAGCCGTGCGGTGAACTACGTCTGGAACTTCTGCAATGACACGCAGAAGCACGCGCTCAAGTGGAGCAAGAAGTGGCCGACGGGATTCGATCTGAACGTGCTGACGACGGGGAGCAGCAAGGCGCTCGGCATCCACTCCGGCACGATCAACGCGACGTGCGAGCAATATGCGAAGTCGCGCAGTCAGCACCGTCGGCCCTACCTGCGCTATCGCGGCAGGAAATCGCTGGGCTGGGTGCCGCTGAAGGGGCGTGACCTGAAGCGCGAGGGTGACGCGTTCCGTTTCGCCGGCAACACGTTTCGCGTGTTCAACTGCCGGGCGCTTCCCGAAGGCAAGATCAAGGACGGGACCAACTTTGCGCAGGATGCACGCGGCAACTGGTTTCTCAACATCGTGATCGAGATGCCCGATGTGCAGGCCCGCCCGATCCGTTCCGGTGTCGGCATCGATCTCGGCCTGAAAGACTTCGCCACACTTTCGACGGGCGAGAAGCTGCCTCACGATCGGTTCGGTCGATGCGCGGCCGAGAAACTGGCGAAAGCGCAACGGGCGCGCAAGCACAAGCGACATATCGCGAAGCTGCACGCCAAGGTCGCGAATGCCCGTGCCGATTTCCAGCACAAGCTCGCCCTCGATCTGGTGCGACGGTTCGATTACATCGCGGTCGGCAACGTGTCGGCCGTCAAACTTGCCAGAACCAGCATGGCGAAGAGCGTCTACGACGCATCCTGGTCGTCCTTCCGAAACAAGCTCCGTTACAAGGCGATGGCGCACGGGGCCACGTTCGAGGAAGTGGACGAAAGCGGCTCCACCCAGTCCTGTTCGTCGTGCGGATCGAAAGACAGCACGACGCGGCCGAAAGGTATCGCGGGACTGCGAATAAGAGAGTGGGCCTGTAGTGAATGTGGTGTCGAGCATGATCGTGATACCAACGCTGCACTGAACATTCTCCGATGCGGACGTGCATCGCCAGGTGTGGGAATCACCTGCCTTTAGGCGGGTGAGGACGTCAAGCTGCGCCTTGCGTGCGGTGAATGGAACGATCGGTATTCAGGTAGCGCGGTCGAATCTCCCCGCGCCGGGGCCCCACTCGGAAATCGAATTTCAGAGAACGGCGAGCAACCGCAGCTGATGCTCCGTTTCGGTCCCTGTTACCAGTGCGTAGAACCGCGCCTGCCCACGCTCGAGTGTCGACAGGTTTTGTGCGTCGGAAAACATGTTCCATTCGTCACCGTCGATACGCTCGAGTTTTCCACGCGTCCGTGCAAACGCCAGCAACAACCGACTGGCTTCCCGTCGGATGACGATGCGCTCCATATCCAGCACATAGGGCTGCCAGCCGCTCAGCAGGACGAGGTAATGGGGGATGGACGTTGGGTCATTGATCATCGCGGCGTGGCTTCGTCTCGGATGGCGTTGGCAAATCGGACTCCTTCCAACCGGGCCGTCTGCGTGGGGCTATCGATGTGGAAGGAAGAGGCCGTCAGCTACGTGCTTCACGTTCGTGCGCCGACTTTCCCCATTTTCAGCCAAATTGTGCGGTCAACCAACCTTCTCCCCATTTCGCTGCGTGCGCAACTGCATCGTCGCGGTGTTCGAAGGCAGCCAGATCGCCGCTGCAGAGGACCTGCCGCTCATCTCCGTCGACGAGCAACGTGGTAATCCTCGCATGTGCGATGTACTGTCCATCGGCCCTGCGTGGTGTCGGATCGATTCGGAACCGTGTCGAATTGAAGAGCATGGGCTCCTCCAGGTTTAGGGTTGTCGCGGGCTACGTGGTCGTGCGCGCTGCCACTCTCAGACATGCTCTCGAAGGTACCGAATGCACTTTATCCGCAGGCCCGACCGATTGGCGAGCACGCCTCGGTGGCGGGCTGTCGAGTCGTCTTCAACGCCAGGAAGCTGCTCCGAGCGCGCAGGATCGTCCACGGAATGGACGGCCTTCGCGATCTGAAGTGACGCGTGCCCTATCCAGACACGATCGCGCCACTCGCATTTCGCGCGGTGGACGATCAGCCATGCCTGCAGTGATTCCACGAGCTGAAAGGGTGACAACCATTCGCGCGTTTTCCTTTTGGTGACCAATTGAAGGGCAACAAGGAAACAGAGCAAGTCCACGTACCGGGTCGCGACGCGCATGGTTGGTCTTCTGCTTTTTGATGCTTGTGAAGCGTCCGCGCCGGCTCAGCCTTGAACGCTGAGCGCTTTCTCTATGGCCGCAATCAATTTGAAGGCATCGTCCCGGCCGATCAAGAGGCCGCGGCTGGTGTACTCACAGCCGAACGCATAGAAGCTCGGCAGGAGCGTCACCATGTCTTTCTGTTGATCGAAATCCACCTGGCATTTCGTCAACGGGAAAAACGGGGGGGCGTCGGCCGGCAGGTTGGACACGATGCGCTCCTAGTACATTTTGCGCGGGGGCAACATGCGCTTCGCGCGCAGGCGCTGCCTGGCAACGGCACTCGCCTTTTTGCGCTTGCGTTCCGTCGTCGGCTTTTCATAGCCGGTGCGGCTGCGTAGCTCGCGAATCAACCCGGTTTTCTCGATGTCACGGCGAAATCGGCGCAGTGCGACATCGATCGGTTCGTTGACTTTCAGTGTGACGGTTGTCATGGTTGCCCTGTTTGAGAACGTTCGAATAAGAAATTAGCCGAGTCGTGTCATGACGGCGCTCGCTATCTCGTCGGACTCGAATTCCGAGTGTCCGGCACCCATCGATAGCGCGCGTATTGCGCCGTACATTTGCAACTCTTGCTGATGACACAGCGCCGAATCAGAGATTCCGGCGAGCGAGATCGTGTCGGCCCACGCAACCTCGCGCCGTCCGATCAATGCGAGTAGTTCGTCAATGACCATGTTGCTCTCCAGATTGCCGACGCATCGCATCGGCTTGGTGGCCGCCTCAGCCTGCGTTCGATAGGAACGCGTGTGTTTCGCGATTGTCGTCGATGATGTTCTCGGCATAGCGCACCGATGCGCGACGTGCGTCACCGGCAGTACCGAACGGCCCGTTATCGCGAAGCCGGTAAGTCTGGCTTTGCGTCTGTGTGTCCGTCGCACCGCGAAGACAAATCCTGACTGCTGCGTCGAAGCCGGCATCGTAGTTGTGCGGAGCACCATTCGCTGCCGGTACGTGCGGGTAAATCAGTGGATATATCTCGAATCCACGGTAGGAATGCATGCTCATGACAAACTCCTGTCGTTCGGCCGCGGCGAAAAGCACGGTCGAACTCGTCCGGCCGATATCCGTCCATTGTCGGGCGGGCCGGCGGGGGTGAAAGGGACAAAATTGCAGCGCGGCGGAGGGGGGATGCAACAAGCGCGCGGTGGTGGAGGGGAGCGTTCGGAGGGCTGGTGATCGCTCGGATAAGCCCATCATACGCGCATCGTTCGCCGGGCCTCCAATTTATTCCGTATTACATCCTGCAACCCGGCAGGCGCGTGTGACGGATCGTGACCGGCTTCGCGTCGCACTGCAACAGGTTGCGCGACAGCCGCTGCTGCTTGTGCAGCCGCGCGCTCGGTCGCTATTGCGCAGACGTCGGGCGCTTTTTTTGCTGCGGTTTCGTGATCGAGGATTCTTTCGGCGGCACCCAGTTCAATGCCGTGCCGAGCTTGGGCAACATCGCGGGCTGCTTGGTACGCGGAGGCGCCTTGTTGCCGCGAGACTGATATTGGGTCATGGAAATTCTCCTGCTGCGTCGCGTGCGCGATCCTGCGAGGATGGCTGGTCCGAGCCGAGCGCACATGCGCGGTCGAACACGCGCACCATGCGGGGGCATCTGCCTGCACGCAGGTTCAATGTCACCCTGCGAAGCGGACGGACCAGTCGAGCCGGCATCGAGACGTGTGGCGCCGCGAAGCCATGCATGACACAAGGAGCGGCGGCAACGCGTCGCTCCTTGCGCGAATTGAGGCTTGAGACGGTTACAGCGGGGTGATGTTCGCTGCCTGCAGGCCCTTGGGGCCGCTCTTGGTCTCGTAGCTGACCTTCTGGCCTTCGGCAAGCGTCTTGAAACCGTCGCCGCGAATTTCAGAGAAGTGAGCGAACAGATCGTCGCCACCCTTGTCGGGCGTGATGAAGCCAAAGCCTTTGCCGTCGTTGAACCACTTGACAGTACCGGTATCCATATTAGATCTCCTGAGAATAGACGAGCGGATGCGCCACGAATGGACGCGGGAAAATAATCAAGGAGGGAGAGGACAACGAATACCGCAGTTCGCGGTCGATGATGAGCAGCAGTCGCGCTTCTTGAATACTTCACCGCCGACAGTACGCGGCGGCGACATAGGTGTCAAGCGTTTTTCGGTCAAGAGCGGAACACGACCCTGGTTCGTTCCTGACGGATTTCGGGCCAGTTTGAGCGCCGGCAGTCCAGCGGACGCACACGCTGTTGCGACGACGGGAGCCGTGACGCGGGAATAACAAATGCTCGACGTCTGATGAAATCAGCGACGGCTCACTCTGTGGAATGAGCTTGACGCAAAACCGTGTTGGGAGGCGTCTGTGAGAACCGAACGAGAGCTGTTTGAGCAATGGTGGTTTCGCGATACGCCAAGCGAATATCGCGCCGACGTCGTCAACCGGGTCCGTGACCAGGACGGCTACGTCAGGGGCACGCGGGTGGCTGCTGCATGGGATGGGTGGCAGGGCGCACGCAAAAGCCAGAATTGGATCAGGACGAGTCAACACTGTCCGACGCGTCTGGATGCCGATCAGGCGCTCAACGTGTTGGCGTGGACTCACGGAGGATTCGCGGTCGTCGCTCGATTCGAGGACGTGGCGAACTCGCAGTCCGGGTATACGCACTGGATTCCGCTTCCATCGGCGCCCGAGAATTAGGTCCTGGTCGGTGCGAAGGAGAGAATTGCGGTCTGCTGGGGGCTGCTCGTCGAGGACGAGCCGGAATCGAAAACGCTGCTGTAATTTGGGCCGCGGTGGTCAGTGCCCTGGAAAGCGGCACCGCGGCGTTCGCGAGCGCCACGATGGGGCACGACGCACAGCTTCCCGCCGCGCGCCGGCCGTGGCGATGAACTCAAGCCTCCCGGTATGTCCCCTTGGCTTTCGCCGTTTGCGTCGCCAGCGCATCCATCAGCGGCGGATTCAGGCAATCGTAGGGTTCCAGCCCTTTGCCGCGCAGCGTGTCGCGCACGTCCGCCATCAACGACGGCGGCGTGCCGCTCTCGATGATCGACGACACGAACGCAGCGAAACCGGGCCCGTCCCAGCCGGTATCCGGCGACAGTTCGGTATGAATGAAATCCAGCCCGTAAAACGCATGGTCGGCATTTTCGATGCGCCCGAACAGGTGCGTGCCGCATGCGGAGCAGGCATGGCGTTGAATCAACGCCTTGTCGTCGACGACGCGCAGTTTCTCGCCATGTGCGGTCACGGTGACCTTGTCGCGCGGCACGACGCCCACGACGGAAAACAGCGCGCCGGCCGGCTTCCAGCACTTCGTGCAGCCGCACGCGTGATTGAATGCGACCTGCGCATCGACCCTAACCTCGACCGGATCCTGCGTGCACAGGCAGCGCAGCGTACCGCCCGCGAAATCAGCGGCGCCCTTTTGAATGCCGCGATCGACGGCGGGATGAATGGCGACGGACATGTTCATGCTCCTTTTCGATGCTTCACTGGTGAACGACGGCTCGGATCGACTTCCCCTTGCGTATCGGAGCGAGTGCTTCGTTGATGTCGGAGAGCGATTTCGCGTGTGTCACGAACGGCGCAAGTTGAACCTTGCCGTTCATTGCGTCCTCGACCATGCCGGGTCGTTGCGAGCAGCCCCTCCCGGAAAATCAATCTGCACTCGGCGCGTTGCTCCGGCACGCGCGAGCGCATCGATCTGCCCTTTTGCGCGACGTGTGCGCGCGCAAGACCCTGCCACGATTCTGCGCCTTTTAGGTCGCTTCTCGTGGTTCGGCTGAAACTGGGGGGGAGTATATGGCGGATACTGGTGGGGAGTATACCCGGCGATGTCCCGATTCCGGAATCATCGTACCGGGCGAACGGGGGGTGGCCTGAGGAAAGACGTCGACGTCTCTGCTGACGCAGCGTGACGCGGCGGCGCATACGCCTGCATGGAGCCGTATGCGCCGCGCAGCCTGCGGACCGGGCCGCGAGCGGGCTTCCGGTACGCTGAGCAGGCGGCGCGGGCCCGGCGTAGCCGGGCCACGACGATGATCCCGCTATTTCACGGGTGTGAGGATCGGCGCGCCCTGGTTCTTGATCATGAACACGACGAATTTTGCCGGCTTCGTGCTGCTGGCATTGCGTCCGACCGTGTGGATGTCCTTCGGGCCTTCGTGGTATGTGTCGCCGGCGTGAAGCGTGACCTCCTTCCCGCCGTTCAGGCTCATCACGATGCTGCCGTCGAGCACATAGACGAATGCGTGCGCATCGTGACGATGAACGGGATCGACGCTGCCGGGCGGATAATCGACGACGATCATCTCGGCCTCCTTGCCCGGATACTCGGGCAACGGCTCCGTGGTCAGCGTCGTAACCTTGGCTTGCGGTGCGGCGGCGGCCGGCTGAACGGGCATCAGCAGCGACAGCGCAAGCGGTGCAAGAGTGAGCATGATGCGTTTCATGTCGTTACTCCAGGTTGGCCTTCTCGAGCCCGAACGTCTTGTCGAACGATCCGGGCACGATGCGGAACGCGACATTCAGCCGGTTCCAGCAGTTGATCGCACCGACGAGGAAGGTCAGATCCGACAGCTCCTTCTCGGAATAGTGGGCCCGCACGCGTTCGTAGAGATCATCCGGCACGCCATCCGACGAAAGATGCGTCAGGGCTTCGGTCCATGCGAGCGCGGCGCGCTCGCGCGGCGAAAACAGCGTCGACTCGCGCCAGATCGCGACGTGATGCATGCGCAGTTCGCGCTCGCCGTGGATCCGGGCCATCTTGACGTGCATGTCGACGCAGAACGCGCAGCCATTCAGTTGCGATGCGCGAATCTCGACGAGCTCGCGGACCGGCACTTCGATCGTCGTCTTTTGAAACAACCCGTCGAGCTCGACGAGTTTCTTGGTGAATTCCGGCGATTGCTGAAAGTAGTTGATACGTTGCGTCATGATCCGTTCTCCTGATTTGTGGAAGCGGGTACTGCCGGCCCTGCGTATCGCAATTGATCGCACGACCCGCTTGGCAGCCATCGTAATCGGCGGGCTCGCGGGCCAGTAGTACCGGGGACGTGCGCACTCTGTTGTCGCCTCGGCACCAATCATCCGCCACGAATGTCGGCGAGCTTCAGTCACGTCGACACGGCGAGAACATTGCAGATGCCCTGCCGCGCCATCTTCGTATAGGGGCACAGGCGCTCCGTGTCGCGGACAAGACGTTCCGCGACCTGCCGGTCGACACCCGGCATGCGGATGGTGACGTTGGCGGTCAGCGCATATCCGCCATCCATCGGATCACGACCGAACGTCACCTCGACGGCCACGGTGGCGTCGCGAATATCGATCCGCTCGCGTTGCGCGAGCAGGCTCAGCGCGCCGTGAAAGCACGCGGCGTAGCCGGCGGCAAGAAGCTGTTCGGGGTTGGTCCCGCCGCCCGGGCCACCGAGCTCGGGCGGCAACCGCAGATCGAGGACGAGACAGCCGTCGTCGGATCGCGCGACGCCCGAAGCACGGCCGTGCCCGGCTTTGCCGCCGGAGACGGTGACCGTCGTCGTGTAGAGCGGGGCGAATTCCCGCCCCCGGTATTTGTCGAGCAGTGTCAGCGGCGGAGGTTGCAACCTCTCGTTCTCCATATCTCTCCCGGTCTGTAATCGGCGAACGCGAACGTTCCGGACCTTGCGTGTCCGGACGGTGCGTGGTGCGTCGACGCGCATCGGCGCAAGGGTGCAGGCCTTGCCAGCAAGGCGATCCCCGTGACCCTCGTTCGAACGATGGCCTCCGACGCGCTCTCGCATGCTAGGTAAAGACGCGCCGCTGGACCAGATCGGCTCGGGATGCATGGTGTTGCCCAATCCGTACCAATACGGCGACAACGACGGGCGCTCGGACGCATGGATCTTTCCACGACTGCAGCGGCGCGACCGATTGGTGCCGATGAGGAACGGGAAAGTGTTCCGATGCAGGTCTACCTGCGCATGAACGCGGCTCCTAGTATTCCGGCACGGCAAGGCGGTCGAGGCATCCGGTTTTCGATGGCGCATGTGAGGAGACGATCAATGGACATGTTTTCAATCGTTGGACGTCTCGCGTCGAGCCTGTGCAAGACCGGTGTGCCGGCAATCGTCGCGACCGCGTTGTCGGCATGCGCGAATTACGCCGGCATTCACGGCGATGCGGCGATGACCGATCCACGGCAGTACGTGACGCAACAGAGCCTTCCGTTGGAGCAAGGGCATTGGCCCACCGCGGATTGGGCCGACCAGTTCGGCGACGGGCAGTTGAAGTCCTTGATCGACGAGGCATTGAAAAACAGCCCGACACTCGATCAGGCGCGGGCGCGCGTGGCCGCTGCGCAGGCTTATGGAGAATCCGCGCGAGCGGGGACGATGCCGCGCATCGACGCCAGCTACGCGCTCACACGCGAGCAATTCTCCGGAACGGCGCTTGTTCCGCCGCCGTATGGCGGATCGTGGCAGACGGAGAACCGCGGCATCCTCGGCGCTTCGTACGAACTCGACCTCTGGGGCAAGAAGCGCGAGGCGCTGAAGGCGGCGGTGTCGGCGCTTCAGGCTAGCCGCGCCGACGCGGAAACGATCAGGCTGACGCTCACGACGTCGATCGCGCGCACCTATAACGAGCTTGCCCGCCTGTACCTGTTGCGCGACATCGCGCAACAGGAGATCGATCGGCGCGAGCGGATCGATCGCATCGCCGCAGGCCGGATCGCGACCGGGCTCGACACGCAGGTCGAGCGCGAGACCGCCCGCGCGAATCTCGCGACGAGCCGCGCGTCGCTGAAATCGCTCGACGGCCGGATTCTCGCGACGCGCTATCAGATCGCCGCGCTGATGGGTGCGGGCCCCGATCGCGGCCTGCAGATCGCGCGCCCGATGCTGGGCAGCGGCAGCGAGGTTCGCCTCCCCGACAATCTGCCCGCGGATCTCGTGAGCCGGCGCCCCGACATCGTGGCCGCCCGGTGGCGTGTCGATGCGCTCGCACACGACGTGAAGGAAGCGAAGGCCGAGTTCTATCCCGACATCAACCTGAGCGCCGCGATCGGGCTCGATGCGTTCGGCTTCGGGCGCTTCCTCACCGCAGCGAGCCGCACCGCGTCGGTCGGACCGGCTATCCACCTGCCGATCTTCGACGCCGGTGCGCTTCGCGCGCAACTGAAGGGCCGCTACGCGGCCTTCGACCACGCCGTCGCGACCTACAACCAGGCGCTCGTCACCGCGTTGAGCGAGGTCGCGACGCAAATCGCCGGCGTGCGGTCGACGGACGCGCAACTGATCGATGCGCAGGCCGCGCAGCAAGCCGCGCTGAAAGCTGCCGCGCTGGCGCTGGCTCAGTACCAGGCCGGTCTCACGAATCAACTGACCGTGTTGAACGCCGACGTCAACGCGCTTTCCGCCGATCAGGGCGTCGCGAATCTGCGCATGGACCGCCGCGATCGTCAGATCGCGCTGGCGTCCTCGCTGGGTGGCGGTTTCGTCGATACGTCGTTCGCAGGCTCGCGGGCCGCGGCACGTGCCGATGTGCCCGCAGCGGCCGTGCCCGCTGTCGCCGTGCGCTGAGCGGCGGTTCGATTCATCGAATTTGCCTGGAGAATTGTAATGAGTGAAATCAACCCGCCGGTTCGCAAGCCGGCCGAAGCCGCACGCGTGAATCATGCCCCGTCGCCGCCGGGAGGCGACGATGTCGCAAGCGAAGACGCGACGCGGCGGCGCCGCTTGCTGCTGGCTCTGCTCGCGGCGGCGGTCGTCGCATCGTCGATCGCGTATGGCGTGTACTACCTGACGTATGCGCGCTACCACGAATCCACCGACGACGCCTACGTGAGCGGCAATCTCGTGCAACTGACGCCGCAGGTGGCGGGCACCGTCGTGGCGGTGAATGCCGACGATACGCAGATCGTGAAGGCGGGCGATCCGGTCGTCACGCTCGACCACGCCGATGCGAAAGTCGCGCTCGGCAACGCCGAAGCGGCGTTGGGGCAGACCGTGCGGCAGGTGAGCAGTCTTTACGTGAACGACGACCTGTATGCGGCGAACGTCGCCCAGAAGGCGTCCGATCTCGCCCGTGCCCAAGATGATCTGCGCCGCCGCGTGGCCGTGGCCGACCCGGGAGCCGTGTCGGCCGAAGATATCGCGCACGCGCGCGACACCGTGGCGGCCGCGCGGGCCGCGCTCGACGCCGCGCGTCAACAGGCGCAAGCCAACCGCGCGTTGACCGCCCGCACGACGATCGACCAGCACCCGAACGTGCAGGCGGCCGCGTCGAAAGTGCGCGACGCGTATCTGGCGTACGCGCGCAACGTCCTGCCCGCGCCCGTCACGGGTTATGTCGCGAAGCGTTCGGTTCAGGTCGGCCAGCGCGTGTCGCCCGGCACGCCGTTGATGGCGATCGTGCCGCTCGACGGCGTGTGGGTCGATGCGAACTACAAGGAAAGCCAGCTGCGCAACATGCGCATCGGTCAACCCGTCACGCTGACGGCCGACGTGTACGGCGGAAAGGTCGAGTACCACGGCCGCGTCGTCGGCTTCTCGGCCGGCACGGGCAGCGCATTCGCGAGCTTGCCCGCCCAGAACGCGACGGGCAACTGGATCAAGATCGTTCAGCGACTGCCCGCGCGCATCCAGCTCGACCAGAAGGAACTCGATGCGCATCCGCTGCGTATCGGACTGTCGATGGATGTCGATGTGGATACGCGCGACGACACGGGCCCGCAGCTCGGCGCGGCGATGAACACGTCGTATCGCACGAACGTGTTTGCCGAATACGGCGCACAGGCGGATGCCGAGATCCAGAAGATCATCGCGCGAAACGTCGTCATCGAGCAGGCGGGGTCGACGGGGCATGTCGGATCGCCGGCAGCTTCCGCCAGGCACGACACACGCGCCACACGCGCCACACGCGACACACGCGACACACGCGACACACGCGACACGACGCCGCGCGCCAGCTGAACCGTCGACCCGGTGCGCGTGACTGTCGCGCGTCGGTCGATCCCATCGTCTGACTGGCCGGATCGATACGCCGGCGCGGTCGTTACTCCGGAGTGGAAGCGAGATGCATTCCTCAACGCAACCTGCACCGCCGCCGCTGACGGGCGCAAAGCTGATCCTTGCGACCCTCGCCGTCGCGCTCGCGACGTTCATGAACGTGCTCGATTCGTCGATCGCCAACGTCGCGATTCCGACCATCTCGGGCAACCTCGGCGTTTCCGTCGACGAAGGCACGTGGGTGATCACGCTGTTCTCCGCGGCCAATGCCGTCGCGATTCCGCTGACGGGCTGGCTCACGCAGCGCATCGGGCAGATCCGGCTGTTCGTGGCCGCGATCCTGCTGTTCGTGTTTTCGTCGTGGTTGTGCGGTATCGCGCCGAACCTGCTCGTGCTGCTCGCCGCACGCGTCTTGCAGGGCGTCGTCGCGGGGCCGCTGATTCCGCTGTCGCAAGCGATCCTGCTCGGTTCGTATCCGAAGGCGAAAAGCGCCACCGCGCTCGCGCTATGGTCGATGACCGCGACGGTCGGCCCGATCGCCGGTCCCGCGCTGGGCGGCTGGATCACCGACAGCTACAGCTGGTCGTGGATCTTCTACATCAACATTCCCGTCGGCCTGTTCGCGGCCGGCGTCACGTGGATGATCTATCGCGACCGCGAGACGCAGGTGCGCAAGGTTCCGATCGACAAGGTCGGCCTGATGTCGCTCATCGTGTGGGTCGCGACGCTGCAGATCATGCTCGACAAAGGCAAGGACCTCGACTGGTTCAGCTCGCCCGTGATCTGCGCGCTTGCCGTCGTCGCTGCCATCAGTTTCCTGTTCTTCCTGATCTGGGAGTTCACGGAGCGAAACCCGATCGTCGACATTCGCCTTTTCGCGTTGCGCAATTTCCGCGGCGGCACGATTGCGATCTCGGTCGCGTACGCGGTGTTCTTCTCGAACCTCGTGATCCTGCCGCAATGGATTCAGGGCTATCTCGGCTATCGATCGGTGGACGCCGGACTCGTGACGGCGCCGCTCGGGATCTTTGCCGTGCTGCTGGCGCCATTGATGGCGAAGATCATGCCGAAGTCGGATGCGCGGGTGCTCGCGACGCTGGCCTTCCTGGGCTTTGCGGGCGTGTTCTTCATGCGCTCGCATTACACGACGGGCGTCGATCCCTATACGCTGGTGCTGCCGACCCTGTTGCAGGGTATTCCGATGGCGCTCTTCTTCACGCCGCTGACCGCGATCATTCTGTCGGGGTTGACGCCCGAGCGCATTCCGGCTGCAGCCGGCCTGTCCAATTTCGTGCGTGTGTTCGCGGGCGGCGTCGGCACGTCGTTGATCTCGACCGGATGGAACGACCGGACGATCCTGCACCATGCCCGGCTCGCCGAGCAATCGAGCGTGAACAACCCCGCCTATACGAGTGCCGTCGCACAGCTGCAGGCGACGCTCGGCGGCGGCGTGGATCAGGCGACGGCGTTCTTCGAACGCACGCTGAATGCACAGGCCGCGATGCTCGCGCTGAACGATATCTTCTGGTTGTCGTCGATCATCTTCATCGTGATCGTGCCGCTGGTCTGGCTCACCAAGCCCGCCAGGGGCGGCGGCGGCATGGCGGGCGGTGGGCACTGAACGAGGCCTGCCGGGAATCGTACGGAGGTCATCGGGCGTGCGCTGCCTTCGGCCCGATGCCGGCGAGAAGACCCCCGGTTCCCTATAGCGCGATGATCGTGTGGCCGCACGGGTGGCCGGCCTGTTCCCCGAGCATCGCTTTCAGATCGCGCTCGATCGTGCTGCACAGCGTCGAAATGGGAACGTCGTTCGCACCGCCTTCGAACGGATTCTCGGTGCCTTCGCCGACCTGATCGAGCGATGTATACATCCACGATACGGCGACGCTGCATGGCACCACCAGCCATACCATGTTGCCGTGCATGAAGCCGCTCACGCTATCGTTCAGCCGGTTGAATTCGTTCAGAAGACCGAACGGAAGGGACAGGCAGAAGAATCGGACGAACAGCGAGCTGACGGTCGCGTACTGTCGCGGATACGGGAAGTTCTTGAAACGCTCCGATCTCGACTGGAGCGCGATGAAATCGCCGATCGTCTTGTGAAGCTCCATGTAGAAGCTCGTATTCAGCTGACCGGCCGCGTGAAGCGTCTTGAGCGCACTGCATTGCAGGTTCAGCACGAAGGTTGTGATGGACGCAGAAGAGAGCGCCTGTGCCGTTTCAGTCGGCGACAGGTATTTCGGCAACACTTCCCTGATGTCCTGTTCCCACTCCGGCACGCGATAGAACCGGCGGTACTCCGCATTGTAGCGTTTGCTCGTGCTTTCCCAGACCCGCGGGCGACGCAGGTCGTATCGCAGTGCGGTCAGCCATCCAAGGTGCCGATCGATCAGCGTTCGGGAAATCGCTTCGTCGCCGGCGAAATCGCGCGCGAGCTGGCCCCAGCGACGGCTCTTGCTCACGATTTCGGTCCAGATGTCCAGCGCGTCCGTTGCCCGGTTGTACGTCTGGACATTCTTGAAGCCGACGATGAACGACGTGGCGGTTCCGAGGAGAACCACGATCGTCAGCGGGATCGACAACCATGTGACGCACAGGAACTTGTACAGAATGACCGGCACAGTCCCGAAGACGAAGAGCTCGTAGATGTTCCAGCGAGTCCAGATCAGGAACTCCGACAGCTTGTACGATTTTCCGAGATGCATTCCATTTGCCTCATCGAGGACTCAGCGTGTCCCGGAACGCGCAGCGGTCAGGCGCGAGGGAGCAGCAACGAAGGTCTTCAGCGGACAGGTGCCGCTACCGCCCGACGGGCGTCGCGTCAGTCGACGACGGTCACGATATTGACGGTGCCTTGTCTGGCCATCTTTGCGTACGGGCACAGGCGCTCCGCGGCTCGAACCAGTTCTTCCGCGATGCTTCGATCGACGCCGGGCATCCGGACCTGGACGTCGACGAGCAATGCATGGCCGCCGTCCATCGGATCGCGGCCGAACGACACCCGCACCTCCACGACCGTATCGGCGGGTTCGATGTCGGCGCGTTGCGTGAGCAGGTTCAGCGCACCGTGAAAGCACGCGGCGAAGCCCGCCGCGAACAATTGCTCGGGGTTGGTGCCGTTGCCGGGCCCGCCGAACTCGGTGGGCAGGCGCAGATCGACAGCGAGGTTCCCGTCGTCCGAGCGCACGACGCCGGATGCGCGGCCGTGTCCGGTCTCGCCACCGGATACTGTCACGCTCGTCGTATAGAGCGGCTGGAATTCCCGGCCCCGATACCTATCGAGGAGGGAAAGCGGAGGGGCCTGCAGCTTGTTGTCATTCATGATGCGTGCTCGAGTTCAGCGACGCTTCGATCCCCGTCGTTCATTTGTCGAAGCGTGTTGCGAAAGGGGGCTGCATTGCCCGGGCAGATGGCGTCTTCACGTACAGGTGGAGCGAACGATCGTATGCGGAGCGCGGCGATCTTTCCGGTGCAGCCCGAATCCGGGTTCGTCCACGGAGAAGGACGCCTCCATGCTAGCGGAGCGTACCGGGCGACGGTATGGCCGCGGCGGGCGATTCAATGTTTCCCGTCGGACACCAATCTGGCCGGTGACGCGCGACCCCGCCGCGCGTCAGCGGCCGAGGCAGGCGCGCAGCGTGTTTGCGTGACGTTGCGCTTCGTCCGCGTCGGTGATGTTCGCGAACCCGATGACGAGGCCGCGCGGCGTGAGCGGCGTGTGGCTGTTCGTATACCAGATCGACAGCGGCACGACCGCGAGCCCGGCGTCGCGCGCGCGTGCGGCGACGGCGACGTCGTCGACCGGTCCATCGGGCCCGTCGGTGAATCGCACCGCGAACTGGATGCCGCCCACCGGCAATTCGACGATCAGCCGCTCGCCGAACGCCTGACGCAATGCGTCCACGATCAGCATGCGGCGCTCGCCGTACACCGCGCGCATGCGCTTCAGATGCCGGGCAAAGTGCCCCTGTTCGATGAAATCGGCCAGCGCCGCCTGCAGCAGCGGCGGCGAACCGGCATTCATGCTGCATGCCACGCGTTCGACGCGCTCCACGGCGCGCTCCGGCACGACCGCGTAGGCAAGCCGCAAACCGGGGTACATCGCCTTGCTGAAGGTACTGCAATAGATCACGCGATCGCGCCGGTCGAGACTCTTCAACGCGGGCAGCGGGCGGCCGAGATAGCGAAACTCGCTGTCGTAGTCGTCCTCGACGATCCACCCCGACATTTTTTCGGCCCAGTCGAGCAGCGCGATGCGGCGGGACAGCGACAGCGTATGCCCGAGCGGGCTCTGATGCGACGGCGTCACCACCGCGAAGCGTGCCTGCGCGTCCAGCTGCATGCCGCGCTCGACGTCGATCCCGTCGGCGTCCACCGGCACGGGGACGAGTTGTACGCCGGTCTCGGACAGGAAACCGCGCGCGAGCAGATAGCCGGGATCCTCGAACCACACGCGCTCGTCCGCCCGCGCGAGGCTGCGCAGCACGAGTTCCAGCGTGGCGCGGTAGCCGCCGGTGACGAACACCTGTTCCGGCACGCACGTGACGCCGCGCGACAGCGTCAGATAGGTGGCGATGTGTTCGCGCAGCGGCCGGTAACCGGCCGGATTCGGGTAGCCGAGCAGTGCGCGTTCGCTGCTGCGCGCGCGCTGCGATATGAGCCGGTGCCAGACCTTGCGCGGAAACGCATCGAGCGCGGGAAGCCCGGGTTGCAGCGGGCGCGGCTCGCCGCTCAGCGCGACGGCGATCGGCTGCGGGCGCCGCGGCGGCGGCGTGCCGTC
>NZ_VWWG01000129.1:0-18113 GCF_011753085.1 Burkholderia sp. Tr-862 | reverse complement strand
GCGAACGGGCCGTCGACCTGCGGATAGCCGCTCGCGAGCCACGGAAAGCCGGTCAACACGGTGCCGCGCAGCCATTCGCCGAGCGCCCATGCGCTCGCGAACGCGAACGCGCCGTGCCAGGTCGGCGAGAACGGCCGCGGGTCGGCTTCGCGGCGATGCCACGCATGGCCCGCGCAGAACGACCACAGCCCGGCCGAGAACGCCGGGTACAGCGACAGGTACAGCGAGAACAGCACCAGCGCGCCGCCCGCGAGCGGCGCGGCCATCTCGCCGTACACGTGCATGCTGATGTAGAGCCACCAGATGCCGGTGATGAAGTTGCCGAAGCCGAACGCGCCGCCCGTGAGCGCGGCGCCGCGCCAGCTCGACGTGCGCGTCAGCTGCGCGAAAAACCAGACGAATACGACGAGCTGCAACCAGCCGCCATGCGGGGTCGGTGCGAAGCCGAGCGTATTGGCCGCGCCGGCGAGCAGCGCGGCCGGATAGTGCCAGCGCGGCAGCGCGCGGCCGGGCGCCGGCGCGAGAAGGCCGCCAGCCGGGCGGGACGGGATCGGATCGTCCATGTGAAGCGAAAGGGGGCGAGCGGTTGAAGGAGACGCGGCCGGCGCGAGACGGTCAGTCTTCGTGCGAGGTTTCGGCGCGGCGGCTCGCGTGCGGGTTGCGGCGCACCAGCAGCACGTGGACCTGGCGCGCATCGCCGCGCTGGATCTCGAACACGAGGTTGCCGAGCTGCAGCTTCTCGCCGCGGTGCGGCACGCGGCCGAAATGATGGGTGATCAGCCCGCCGATCGTGTCGACCTCGTCGTCGGGGAAGTCGGTGCCGAACGATTCGTTGAACTGTTCGATCTCGGTGAGCGCGCGCACGCGGTAGCGGCCATCCGGCCCCGAGATGATGTTGCCGGCCTCTTCGTCGAAGTCGTATTCGTCCTCGATGTCGCCGACGATCTGTTCGAGCACGTCCTCGATCGTGATCAGGCCCGCGACGCCGCCGTATTCGTCGACGACGATCGCGAGGTGGTTGCGGTTCACGCGGAAGTCGTGCAGCAGCACGTTCAGGCGCTTCGATTCGGGAATGAACACGGCGGGGCGCAGCATCCCGCGCACGTCGAATTCCTCTTCGGCATAGAAGCGCAGCAGGTCTTTCGCGAGCAGCACGCCGATCACGTTGTCGCGGTTCTCCTCGAACACGGGGTAGCGCGAGTGCGCTTTCTCGAGGACGAACGGGATGAAGTCTTCAGGCTTGTCGGCGATGTTGATCGCATCCATCTGCGCGCGCGGCACCATGATGTCGCGGGCGCACAGGTCGGACACCTGGAACACGCCTTCGATCATCGACAGCGAATCGGCGTCGATCAGATTGCGTTCGTGGGCGTCCTGGAGGATTTCCAGCAGCTCGGTCCGGGATTCCGGCTCGGGCGAGATGAAGTCGGTCAGGCGCTCGAGCAGCGAGCGCTTTTCTTGCGGTTTGTCGGTGAGCTTACGACTGGGATACGAATCGTTCATGGTGGTGCGCCCGGGTCATGCCGGGGCGCGCGGTCACGGAGTAGGCAAGGATACACCAAGGGCATGGCGCGGCCGTGTCACCCCGGCCGTCCGGCCGGGAGCAGGCGGCGCGCGCAAGCCCCGCTCGGGAACGGCCGCGCCGGGCGCCGCCGTCCTTCGTATCCATCCTATCTCAGAACGAGGCGGCGGGGCAGCGGCGGCAAAAAAGCGGGGCGCAACGGCGACCGGCCGGTCGGTCGATGCCGGCGGCATTTCGTCGCGGGCCGGGCAGGCCGGGGCGGCGCGCGCAGGCTCGGAAATTCAGAAGCGCATGCCGGCCGAACAGCCGCCGCCCGCCGCGCCGTTGGTCGCGGCGCCGCCGCAGCCCAGGATGCCGCAGCCGGACAGCGCGACACTCGCGGCGACGAGCAGCGCGGCCAGCGCGCCGCGCGATCTACGTGACGGTTTCATGGGCGCGGGGCCTCCCGCGGGGCCTCCTTCCGCATGCATGGGCGTGGCGCGAGCCGGCCTGTCGAACGTCACCGGCATCGCGCGAGCAGCCCTTCCAGCGCGCGATCGGGGATGCCGCTCGCGCGCAGCGCCTCCACGGTGCGGCTCACGTAGTCGAGCGTCGTGCCGTAGCGGCCGGCCGCGCAGCCGAACACCTCCTTCACGACGGGGTCGGTCAGCTTGCCCGTGTAGGTCGGCGCGTCACGGCGCATCACGAAGGCCAGCGCGGTCACGCGTTCGCCGGTCTCGAGCGAGCACGGCAGCCACGCGGGCCGGTACGAGCCCATCGGCATCTCGCGTTTCCACAACGTCTCGAGATGCGGCTGCGCGGTCGGGCCCGCGAGCCGAAATGCGATGCCCGAGCACGAGCCGCCGCGATCGAGCGCGAGCACGAGGCCCGGACGTTCGGGCGTGCCGCGGTTCACGCGCGACCACAGGTAGAGCCCGCGATGGTAGCCGTGTACCTTGCCGCGCACGGCGGCGACGGTCGGCAGCCCGGGGTTCCAGATCAGCGAGCCATAGCCGAACAGCCAGAGATCCTGCTGGCCGTCCCAGTCGCGCATCGTGTGCGCGAGCGACGCCGCGAGCTCGTCTTGCGTCAGCAGCCGTCCCTCGCCGATCGACGGCGGGTAGACAGGCGGCAGCATTGCGGCGTGGCGCATGGCGCGGACGGCTCTTACTGGTACGGGTTCGGGAAGCCCAGCTTCGCGAGGATGGCGACTTCGAGCGCTTCCATTTCGGCGGCGTCTTCTTCGCTCGTCTCGTGATCGTAGCCCTGCGCGTGCAGCGCGCCGTGCACCAGCAGGTGCGCGTAGTGGGCCGCGAGCGGCTTGCCCTGTTCGTGCGCTTCCTTCTCGACGACCGGGCAGCACAGCACGAGGTCGCCGATCACGGTGCCGTCGGGCGCCGGATCGTACGCGAAGGTCAGCACGTTGGTCGGGTAGTCCTTGTGGCGGTAGCCGTCGTTCAGCGTGCGGCCTTCTTCCTCGCCGACGAAGCGCACGGTGAGCTGCGCGCTCGCAAACAGCGCCGGCTCGATCCATTCGGCGATCAGCTTGCGCTTGGGGCAAGCCTTGCGGACGTCGCCGGTGATTTCGTCGCCGTACTGCACGGACAGGTCGAGCTCGAGCTCGCGCGGCTCGTCCGCCATTTCCGCGATTTCCTCATCGCGCGGCGCGGGCTCGGCGCCCACGTGCAGGGTCACGCTGTCGTAATGCTCGGGCTGCAGTGCGAGCTTCGCGCGCATCGCCGGATCGTTGTGCTGCGCGACGATCGCGACGGCTGCGTCGCCCGAGCTGCCCGACAGGTCGAACATCAGGCTGCGGCCGTCCGGGAAGTCGATTCGCAGCCCTTGCGCGTCGACGGTTCTGGCCTTGCCCTTCGCATCGAACAGCGAAAGACGGGGGGAATCGGGCGCGGCGGACTGGTCGCGCCCGGACTTGCGAGAACGGGAAGATTTCATGACGGGTGCGGCGATTGGAACGCGTTGAGGATACACCAAACGGCCGATCGCTCCCGAATTCGGACCGGCCGCCCGCAGGCGAAAAAAAGCCCGGCGCGCCGTCGGGCGGGCCGGGCCGTGGGCCGGTGCGGCGCGCGGGCGCCGCCCGTGCGTCACGCGTCCTTGTGCTGCGCGTGGAAGTCGTCGTACGCCTCGACGATGCGTGCGACGAGCGGATGACGCACGACGTCCACGCTCGTGAAGCGCGTGAGCGCGATGCCGCGCACGCCGCCGAGCACTTGCTGCGCCTCGACGAGGCCGCTCTTGTGCCCGCGCGGCAGGTCGACCTGGCTCGTGTCGCCGGTGACGACGGCCTTCGAGCCGAAGCCGATCCGCGTGAGGAACATCTTCATCTGCTCGGGCGTCGTGTTCTGCGCCTCGTCGAGGATGATGAACGCGTGGTTCAGCGTGCGGCCGCGCATGTACGCGAGCGGTGCGATCTCGATCATCTGGCGCTCGAACATCTTCGCCGTCTTGTCGAAGCCGAGCAGGTCGTACAGCGCGTCGTACAGCGGCCGCAGGTACGGGTCGACCTTCTGCGCGAGATCGCCCGGCAGGAAGCCGAGCCGCTCGCCGGCCTCGACGGCCGGGCGCGTCAGCACGATCCGCTTGACCTGGTCGCGCTCGAGCGCGTCGACCGCGCACGCAACCGCGAGGTAGGTCTTGCCGGTGCCGGCCGGCCCGATGCCGAACGTCACGTCGTGCGACAGGATCTGCTTCAGGTACTCGCGCTGCGCGGGCGTGCGGCCGCGCAGGTCGGCGCGCCGCGTGTACAGCTTCGGCCCAGGTTCCTCCTCGGGCCCCGCGTCGTCGAGCTGTATGGCCGGTTCGTCGAACGGATGGTCCGGGTCGCCGCGAAAGCGCACGTCGAGCGTGTCCTGGCGGCCGTTGCCGGTGGTGTGACGCACTTCGACCAGCGCGAGCTGGATATCGTCGACCGACAGCGGATCGCGCGAGCGGTTGTAGAAGTTCTCGAGCGCCGCGAGCGCGAGCTTCGCGCCGCGCCCGCGGATCGTGATCCGGTGGCCGCGCCGCGCGAGCGTGACGTCGAGCGCCTGTTCGATCTGCCGCAGGTTCTCGTCGAGCGGGCCGCAGAGGTTGGCGAGGCGCGCGTTGTCTTCGCGCGGCGCGGTGAATTCCAGTGCTTGGACGGTCTTCAAAGTAGCGTCGGGCTCCTGTTGAGCGTCAGTCGGTCAGTGGGTGGCCGCGCTCGCGTCGTCGCTCACGAGCAGAAGCTCGCCGCGCAGCGAATGCGGGTACGCATGATTGATCTTCACGTCGATCATCTGGCCGATCAGGCGCGGGTGCGACGCGAGCGGCGCCGGGAAATTCACGACCCGGTTGTTCTCGGTGCGGCCCGACAGTTCGTTCGGATCCTTGCGCGACGGGCCCTCGACGAGGATCCGCTCGACCTTCCCGACCATCGACCGGCTGATGCGCGCGACGTTTTCCTCGATGGTCGCCTGCAGATGTTGCAGGCGTTTGAGCTTGACCTCGCGCGGCGTGTCGTCGTGCAGGTTCGCGGCCGGCGTGCCGGGGCGCGGGCTGTAGATGAACGAGAAGCTGGTGTCGTAGCTCATCTCGTGCACGAGCGCCATCATCTTGTCGAAATCCTCCTCGGTCTCGCCGGGGAAGCCGACGATCATGTCGGTCGACAGCGACAGGTCCGGGCGGATCGCGCGCAGCTTGCGGATCACCGACTTGTATTCGAGCACCGTGTAGCCGCGCTTCATCGCCATCAGGATGCGGTCGGAGCCGTGCTGGACCGGCAGGTGCAGGTGGCTCACGAGCTTCGGCACCTTCGCGTAGGTGTCGATCAGGCGCTGCGTGAATTCCTTCGGGTGCGACGTCGTGTAGCGGATGCGCTCGATGCCGGGGATGTCGGCGACGTATTCGATCAGCGTCGCGAAATCGGCGATTTCCGTCGAGCCGGCCGTCAGCGCGCCGCGGTACGCGTTCACGTTCTGGCCGAGCAGCGTGACTTCGCGCACGCCCTGGTCGGCGAGGCCGGCCACTTCGGTCAGCACGTCGTCGAGCGGGCGCGACACTTCGTCGCCGCGCGTGTACGGCACGACGCAGTAGCTGCAGTACTTCGAACAGCCTTCCATGATCGACACGAACGCGCTCGGCCCCTCGACGCGCGCGGGCGGCAGGTGGTCGAACTTCTCGATCTCGGGGAACGAGATATCGACCTGCGCACGGCCGCTCGCGCGGCGCTGGTCGATCATCTGCGGCAGGCGGTGCAGCGTCTGCGGGCCGAACACGAGGTCGACGTACGGTGCGCGCGACACGATCGACGCGCCTTCCTGACTGGCGACGCAGCCGCCGACGCCGATCAGCAGGCCCGGCTTCGCTTCCTTCAGCTCGCGCACGCGGCCGAGGTCGGAGAACACCTTTTCCTGCGCCTTCTCACGCACCGAGCACGTGTTGAACAGGATGATGTCCGCGTCTTCCGGGGTATCGGTCTTTTCGAGGCCTTCGGCCGCATTGAGCACGTCCACCATCTTGTCCGAGTCGTACTCGTTCATCTGGCAGCCGAAGGTCTTTACGTAAACTTTTTTCGTCATGGGGATTCGCCGTTCGCAGTGGTTGACCTGGGGGCGTCGTCAAGGGTGTATCGGGACGGCTGCAGACGGTGCAGCGGCTCGTGCCGGCGCCGCGTGGCGGACCGGGGCGCGCGGTGCGCGTCGAGCGAGCCTGAACTCGTGAAAAGCCGTCGGGCAAGCCTTCCATTATAGCTTTACACGCCGTCCCGGGCGGGTGGCGGGTTGCAGCCGCGCGACGCCATTCGTCGCGCTCCGACCCTGATATGGCGGCGCGGCGAGCGTCGGTGTCAGCGTCAGCGGCACGCGTTGAGCAGGTCGTCGAGCGCCGCTTCCTCGCGCGCGAAGCGTTCGGCGAGGAAGTCGAGCAGCACGCGCACGCGCGGCGCCATGTAGCGCTTGCTGTGATAGATCGCGTGCAGCGGCGCGTCCTGATGCCGCCAGTCGGGCAGCAGCACGCGCAGCCGGCCGGCGCGCACGTCGTCGGCGATGTCCCACAGCGACTTCAGCGCGATGCCGTGCCCGCGCAGCGTCCATTCGCGGGTGAGTCCGCCGTCGTTGGTCTCGAATGCGGTCGACACCGGCACCGTGTGAGTCTGTACTTCGTCGCCGCGCGTGAAGCGCCACGTGTTCATCGGCCCCGACGCGATCGTGATCACGTTGCAGGGAAAGCGGGCCAGATCGTGCGGATCGGCCGGCACGCCGTGGCGCGCGACGAACGACGGCGCCGCGCACAGCACGCGCCGGTTCGCGGCGAGCCGGCGCGCAATCAACGCGCCGTCGGGCGGCGCGGCGAAGCGGATCGCGAGGTCGATTTCGTCCTGCCACAGGTTCGACGCCGAATCGGACGCCGTCAGCGAGAACGTGACGCCCGGATGCAGCGTGGTGAATTCGTCGAGCCAGTCGAGCAGCTGGTTGCGGCCGAAATCGGACGTCGACGACAGCCGCACCTTGCCGGCCACCACGTTGCGGCCTTCCTGCAGCAGCGCGTGCGCGTCGTCGAGCGCCTGCAGCGCCTGCCGGCAGCAGTTCAGGTAGAGCCGGCCTTCGTCGGTGAGCCGCAGCTGTCTGGTGGAGCGCTCGAACAGCCGCGTCGCCACCTTTGCCTCGAGCTTCGCGAGGCGCGCGCTCGCGGCGGCCGGCGTGAGGTTCAGCTTGCGCCCGGCCGCGGACAGGCTGCCCAGTTCCGCCGCCTCGACGAACAGCCGGATGTCGCCCAGTCGATCCATTGGATTTTCCAGAATCTTTTGAAAATGGTTCAAATGCCACGCCAATTATCAAAGATAGGCGTATTCGGGACAATGCGCGCACATCCCGCTTTTTGTGCGGTGCGGCACCGACCGGGCGCCGCGTCCGCCGCCTTCCGGAGAACGTCATGCCCATCCCGTTACTGGCGCTCGCGATCAGCGCCTTCGCCATCGGCACCACCGAATTCATCATCATGGGGCTCCTGCCCGAAGTCGCGCACGACCTCGCCGTGTCGCTGCCGTCGGCGGGCCTGCTCGTCACGGGCTACGCGCTCGGCGTCGCGGTCGGTGCGCCGCTGCTCGCGGTGCTGACGAGCCGCATGCCGCGCAAGGCCGCATTGCTGCTGCTGATGGCGATCTTCATCGTCGGCAACGTGCTGTGCGCGACCGCGTCCGGCTACGCGATGCTGATGGTCGCGCGCGTCGTCACGTCGTTCGCGCACGGCTCGTTTTTCGGGATCGGCGCGGTGGTCGCCGCGTCGCTCGTGCCGGCCGACAAGCGCGCGAGCGCGATCGCGCTGATGTTCACGGGCCTCACGCTGTCGAACGTGCTCGGCGTGCCGTTCGGCACGTTCGTCGGCCAGCTGCTCGGCTGGCGCGCGTCGTTCTGGATCGTCGCCGCGCTCGGCGTGCTGTCGCTCGGCGGCGTCGCGCTGCTGGTGCCGAACCGTCATGACGGCGGCCCCGTCGGCCTTGGCCACGAAGTGCGCGTGCTGAAGGAGCCGCAGGTCTGGCTCGCCCTGCTGATGACCGTGCTCGGCTTCGGCGGCGTGTTCGTCGTGTTCACGTACATCGCGCCGATCCTCGAAACCGTCACCGGCTATTCGCCGCGGGCAGTCGCGCTGATCCTCGTGCTGTTCGGCGCCGGGCTGACGGTCGGCAACACGCTCGGCGGCAAGCTTGCCGACCGCGCGCTGATGCCGTCGCTGATCGCGATCCTGGTCGCGCTGATGGCCGTGATGGCCGTGTTCGCGAAGACGAGCCACCTGCCGGTCGCGGCCGCGGCGACGGTGTTCGTGTGGGGGATCGCCGCGTTCGCGACGGTGCCGCCGCTGCAGGCGCGCGTCGTCGAGAAGGCAGCGAGCGCGCCGCATCTGGCGTCGACGCTGAACATCGGCGCATTCAACGTCGGCAATGCGGGCGGTGCGTGGCTCGGCGGACTGGCGCTGCAGCACGGCTTCGCGCTCGATGCGTTGCCGTGGGTCGCCGTTGCGGTGACGTTCGCGGCGCTCGTCGTCACGTGGTTCGCGATGCGGCTCGATGCGCGCGCGCCGGCGCGCGGCGCGGCGCCGGCCGCGCATTGAGCGGCGCTGCGCCGACGCCATCGCGACGGGAAAACGTTCGCGAGGAACGCATTCCTCCGCGATGCTGATAACGGTGTGAAGATAACTTCGTTTGCCGGGGCAGGGCCGGGTGATAGCGTCTCGATACGCGCCGTTCGTGGCGCAACCCGATTCCGGCTCACCCCATTCGCAGGGCCGCACGGCGGCCCGGAGGCCATGCTATGTCTTCATCCCTGGCGCTGGTGCGCGACGTGTCTTCCTTCGAGTCCGGCGAGGCCGCCGGCGCGCGGACGTCCGCGTCGCTCGACGTCCTCGAGCAGGTCGTCGGCGTGAACCTCGCGCGCTTGCGCGCCGAGCGGCAGCTGTCGCTCGATGCGCTTGCACGTCTGTCCGGCGTATCGCGCGCGATGCTCGCGCAGATCGAATCCGCACGCAGCGTGCCGTCGATCAAGGTGCTCTGCAAGATCGCCGCGGCGCTGAAGGTGTCGGTCGCTGCCTTCCTGCGCCGCCACGCCGTGAACGGCTTCGAGCACCTGGCGGCGGAGCGCGCGGCGCGCGTCGTCAGCTCGAGCGGCCGTTTCTCGGCGCGTGCGCTGTATCCGGAGGGCGAACCGGCCGCGGCCGAATTCCACGAGCTGCGGATTGCGCCGCTGCACACGGAGCCCGGCACGCGCCGCGCGCCCGGCACGACGGTCAACCTGGTCGTCAGCGAGGGCACGCTCGAAGTCAGCGTGCACGATCGCCGCCAGTTGCTCGCGACCGGCGACGCAATCGTGTTCGACGCCGACCAGCCGTACAGCCTGCGCAATCCGGGCGACAGCGAGGCGCGCGCGTTCCGCGTGACGGTGAGCCCCGAAGTGCCGCCGCGCTGGCTCGTGCCCGACGCCGCGCACGCGGCTGGTTGAGCGCGTGCGGCTGCCGGTCCGGTGTCGGGCCGGCGCCGATGCCGTTCGGGACGGCCGCGCCGGCCTGGCGTCGGCTTGATATCGGCCGTTCGGACGATGCCGTTAGACGGAGTCGTCAGTAAGGTTTTAGGTGTGGTTCGCTGCGCGGCGCGCGCAGCTGATGTATGCTTGGCCCGCCGGTTCCGGGGCAACTCCCGGCCGGTAATCAGTGCGTCTTCAGGGCGGGGCGAAATTCCCCACCGGCGGTAGGCTGGCGAAAGCCGGCGAGCCCGCGAGCGCCCGCGCAACCGCGCGGGGTCAGCAGATCTGGTCGAATGCCAGAGCCGACGGTCATAGTCCGGATGAGAGAAGATGTGCAGATAGTCATGTCCGTCAGGGCCGCTTCGCCGTGCGTGCGAAGCGGGTTGTCGTTCTGTCTGTTTGCAATGCCCTGAAACGTTTTTCGCCCCAATCGAAATTGCGAGGAGCGTTTCACATGTCCTTCACGTCCGTTTCGTCGGCACCCGCCGACGCCTTTGCCGATCTCCCGTTGCTCGATTCCGAACCGGTGCCGCCGCGCATCGCCGCCGCGCTCGACGCGTTGCGCGCGGGCCGCGCGGTCGTGTTGCAGGACGATCACGACCGGGAAAACGAGGCCGACCTGATCGTCGCCGCCGAGCGCATCACCCCCGAGACGATGGCGCTCCTGATCCGCGAGTGCAGCGGCATCGTGTGCCTGTGCCTGACCGACGACAAGGTCCGCGCGCTCGAGCTGCCGCCGATGGTGCAGACCAACGAAAGCCGCAACGGCACCGCGTTCACCGTATCGATCGAGGCACGCGAAGGCGTGCACACCGGCGTGTCCGCGGCCGACCGCGTGACGACGATTCGCGCGGCGATCGCCGACGACGCGAAGCCGTACGACATCGTGCGCCCCGGCCATGTGTTTCCGTTGCGTGCGCAACCGGGCGGCGTGCTGGCGCGCCGCGGCCACACCGAAGGGACGGTCGACCTGTCGATCCTCGCGGGTTTGAAGCCGGCCGGCGTGCTGTGCGAGCTGATGAATCCGGACGGCACGATGACGCGCGGCGATGACGTCGAGCGTTTCGCGCAGCAGCACGGGCTGCCGATGCTGACGATCGCGGAGCTGGTCGAATTCCGCGAGGCGCTGGCGGCCGCGCGCGAGCGCTGCTGCGAACCGGCCTGACAGCCGGTGTGGCGGGCGCGCCGATGCGCCCGCGGTACGGCGTGCGCATCGAGCCGCACGCCGGTTCTGTCGCTCCGGCGCGGCCGCTCGTCAGGACTGCACGTCGCCGAATTCGCCGCGCAGGCCGGCCGCGACGAGCGCCGGCAGTTCATCCATCCTGCGCATGATCCGCGTGATGCCCATCGCGCGCAGCGCGTCCGCGTAGTTGTCGGGGATGTGGCTCGCGCCGACGAACGCGATCGTCTTCATGCCCGCCGCGCGCGCGGCGTTCAGGCCCGACACGCTGTCCTCGACGACGATGCAGCGCTCCGGTGCGACGCCGAGCGTCTGCGCCGCGTGCAGGTACACGTCGGGGTAGGGCTTCGGCCGCGCGACCTGCTCGGAGCTGAACACGCGATCGCCGAAGATTTCGGTGAGCGACGCGCGCTTCAGCGAGCTGCGCACGCGCACGAGCCGGCTGTTCGATACCACCGCGGCCGGCAGGCTGACCTTCAGCAGCGCGTCGCGCACGCCGGTGATCGGCGCGAGCGATTGCGCGAGACCGGTCTCGATGTTGCGCTCGATGGTCTCGATGAAGTCGTCCGGCATCCGGATCCCGAAATGCGCTTCGAGCCCGGCGAGAAAGCGCGACGTCTGCTGGCCGAACGCGGACTTCGCGGCGTCTTCGAAATCGAGGTGGGGGAAGGTGGCGGACAGCGTTTCGAACAGCACGCGGTCGGCAATGACTTCGCTGTCGACGAGCACGCCGTCGCAGTCGCAGATAAGGTGATCGAGCATGGTGGTGAAAAGGCGGGTGTCGGCGACGCCGATCATGCCGCCATGATACGTGCTTTCGCGGCCGTGCCGCGCACCGTTCGGCGAGCCGCTTGCGCGGCCGGGCCGATCCGGCGTACCGGATCCGGCCCGGTATCGCCGCACGGCGGCGGTGCGCCGGCGCCGTGCGACAGCGCGCGCGTCACACCTCGATCACGCGCCCCGTCTGCCACGACGTCATCGCGGCCTCCGCCAGCTCGAGCGCGGCGAGCCCGTCGTCGATCGTTGTCCTGACCGGCGTGCCGTCGCGCAGCGCATCGACGAAGTGCGCGATCTCGGCCGCGTAGGCGTGCCGGTAGCGCTCGAGGAAGAACGGCTCCGGCACGTCGGTGGCGATGCCGTTCGCCGACCACGCGGTCACTTCCGTCGGTCGCACGTTGCCGGCCTGCAGCATGCCTTTGCTGCCGAGCAGCTCGAAGCGCTGGTCGTAGCCGTACGCCGCGCGGCGCGACGTATTGATCTGGCACAGCAGGCCGCGCCGCGTGCGGATCGTCACGGCGGTCGAATCGAGGTCGCCGGCGTCGCCCACGGCCGGATCGGTCAGGCAGCTGCCGGTCGCATGCAGCGTCTGCGCTTCGTCGCCGAGGATCCAGCGGAACACGTCGAAGTCGTGGATCAGCATGTCCTTGAAGATGCCGCCCGAGCTGCGGATGTAGTCGACGGGCGGCGCGCCGGGGTCGCGGCTCGTGACGACCAGCATTTCCGGCGCGCCGATGTCGCCGCGCTCGACGCGTGCCTTCAGCGCGGCGAAGGTCGGGTCGAAGCGGCGCTGGAAGCCGATCATGCAGGTGACGCCGCGGCGGCGCACGACCTCCGCGCATTCGCGCGAGCGTGCGACGCTCAGGTCGACCGGCTTCTCGCAGAACACGGCCTTGCCCGCGTTCGCCGCCGCGACGATCAGGTCCGCGTGCGTATCGGTGCTCGATGCGATCACGACGGCCTGCACGGACGTGTCGCCGAGCGCGCGTTCGATGTCGGCGACCTGCGCGCCGTGCGCATGCGCGAGCGTGTCGGCCGACGGCGCATGCCGATCGACCACGTACTTGAGTTTCGCGCCCGGGTGGCGCGCCAGATTCGCCGCGTGGATTTTCCCGATTCTTCCCGCACCGAACAAAGCGAATTCGATCATGCCGTTCTCCTGTTGACTCCGTTGGGTTCCGACAGCGCGCGGCGTCAGAACGAATGGTTGATGCCGATGTTCGCGCCGGTCCGCGAACGGCCCGGCAGCGGATTCGCGAGGTTGTCGTTGTTCGCGGCCGAGAAATTCGAGCCGCTCGCGTTGCGCACGTGCGTGACGGTCGTATAGCGCAGCGTGCGCTTCGACAGGCTGTACGCGCCGCCGGGCGCGAACATCGACGCGTGGCCGGACGGATCGCGCGTCGCCGCGACGCTCAGCGAGCCGTGAGCTCGCCGCGGAGGTAATCGATGCTGGCGCGCAGCCGGTCTTCGATGTCATCCGCTTCGGCGATCTCGTTCGCGAACGGTTCGAACGAGAATGCGCCGCGATAGCCGCGCGCGAGCAGCGCGCGCAGCTGCCGGAGGTTGCCGAGCCGGTCGGCCATGCCGACCAGCACGCGATGGCCGTCGCGCATCCGGTCGACCGGCAGGTCGCTTTCCTCGACACCCGAGATGTGCACGAGGCCCGTCAGGTTCGGGAAGAAGATGTCCTCGCCCGACAGGTGATGGTGGAACGTGTCGTGCACGAGCCGGAATACCTGTTCGCCGGCCGCGGCGTAGATGCCTTTCACCGCGTCCGACTTGCGGCGCAGCGCGCATTCCTCGAAGCCCAGCGGCTCGATGAAGCCGAGGAGGCCGCGCGCAGCGAGGATCGGCTTGAGCGCGTTCAACGCCTTCACGAGATCCGCGTGGCGCGCGTCGGCGTCGCGCGTGTCGGCGCGGCTGTTGGTCGGGCACAGCACCAGTGCGCGCGCGCCGCATTGCGCGGCGTAGTCGGCGAGCACGGTCGCTTCGTCCGCGCGCTCGGCATTCCATTGCTCGAAGCGCTGCAGCGCGTTGATCGTCAGGATCGTCACGCCGCCGGCCTCGGCCGTCGCGCGCACGGCCGAGGCCGGCGTGCCGTCGGTGATCTCGACGCCGTCGAGATCGTTGCGGATCTCGATCGAGTCGACGCCGAGCCGCCGGCACAGCGCGACATAGCGGTCGAGCGGCAGGCGCGGCGCGCTCATCCGGTTCAGCGAAAAATGGAATGCTGGTTGCGTCATCGTTCGGTCCTCAGGTCTCGGGTAGGGCGGGCGAATCAGGTGAAGCTGCGCGCGTCGCCGCCGGCCGGCGTGTCCACCGGCTGCGCGGCAAGCGCGTGCCACGTGTCGCGCAGCCACTGCGCGCACGCGACGTTGTTGTCGAAGATCGAATAGCGGGCGCCGCCGCCATAGTCCGGAAACGGGATGAACTCGCAGCTGATTTGCTCGAGCGATGTCGGCCGCGTTTGGACCTGCCACTGCAGCAACTGCCGCAGCGCCGTCTTCCACGTGTCGAGCGGCGCCGCATGCCAGTCGCCGTGATAGGCGCCGGGCGCCGGTTCGACGAACGGGTACTGGATTCCGCGGCCGGGCCGGCCGTCCGCGCGGCGCATCCAGCGGTTCGCCGGATTGTTCGGGATCACGCTGCGCGCATGCGCGTGCCGGACCCAGCCGCGTGCGATCCAGTCGGCGTAGACGGCCGACGGCGACGCCGGGTCGAGCAAGTGGCGCGCGCTGCCGGCCGGCTCGTGCAGGCCCGACGCGTCGAGTTCGCCGCGATTGCCGATCTTGAACAGCAGATGCGAATGGTCGAGCGTGATCCTGAACGGCGCGCCGGCCTGCTCGACGCATTGCGCGACGCGCGCGACGCGCCGGAAATCCTCGCTCCACATGTCGACGTGCACTTCGAGGCTCGGCAGGCAGCCGACCGGCTCGCCGCGTTCGTACGCGCGCAGGTAGAAGGCGGCGACTTCGCGGTCCGACAACGGATGGCCGTCCGCATGGTGCGCGTACAGCTGGCAGTTGAGCACCGTGCTGCCGAACCGCGCGCCGGCGTCGATGATCGCGTCGACGTGCGCTTCGTCGCGGCCGGCGCACCAGATGCCGCCGATCACGCGAATCGGCAGCGCATGCCGGTCGACCAGCGCGAAGTACGGCGCCAGATCCTCGCCGCGCACGGGGTTCTTTTCGACGTAGTCGAACACGCCGGCGCCGGCGATCATCCCGAACCGCTCGGCGGGCGTGGGCAGCGGCAGACCGTCGTGTTCGAGCACGCCGTCGAGGTTCACGCCGATGAGGATCGCTTCAGCCATCGTCTCCCGTCCGTCCTGGTCCGTGGATGGCTGCCAAATGTACGGACATGCCGCGCGCGCCGCATGACAAACGTTGACGAAAAATCGCCAATGCGGCGGTCGATTTTTCGCGCCGCGCCTGCGCGCAACGCGCGACGCGGCGTCAGGTCTGCAGATACGCGCTGGTGCGCACGTTGGCAGAGCAGAACACGCGGAATTCGACCGGGTCGCCCGGCGGCGGCTGGTCGACGATGCCGCACGCATGCAGCACATGCTGCAGCGCGGAGATCGCCTGGCCGTCCGGATCCTGGTCGATCGCGATGTCCATCGAGCCGGCCTCGATGTAGGTGCGGTGCAGGTCGATCATCTCGTGCCCGACCCAGACGACGCGTCCGGCCGCGCCCGCCTTGCGCAGCGCCGCCTCGATGCCGGCCGAGCCGGCGCCGCTGTTGTAGATCCCGACGATATCGTCGTACGTGTGCAGCGCGTTCGTGACCGCGCGGTAGCAGCGGTCGTCCTGGTCGAGCGTTTCGACCGGCGCATCGTCGCAGCCGAGGGCGGCGAACGCCTCCTTCAGCTGGTCGACGCAGCCGGCCATCCGGTCGGCGTGCGCGCGATAGCCCATGCGTCCGCCCAGCAACAGCACGCGGCCGGGGCGCGCCGCGAGGCGGCCGATGTAGTAGCCGGCGGTGCGCCCGGCGCGGTAGTTGTCGATGCCCGCGTAATGCACGCGCGCGCCGCCGCCGATGTCGGTGACCATCGTGACGACGGTTTCGCCGCGCGCGATCGCGCCGGCCAGCGCATCGCGCACGCGCGGCGTGTCGCGTGCCGTGACGATCAGCGCCGCGCGCCGATAGGCGGGCCGCTCGATCAGCGCGGCGGCGCGTTCGTCGTCCGCGGCGGGCAGGATGGTCCGGTGCACGACCACGCGCCGGTCGAGCATCTGCAGCGAGCGCTGCAGCGCCTGCTGCAGCCGCCGGAAGAACGGCGCGTCGGTGTCCGGCAGCAGGACGTCGACGTGGAGCAGCCCGTGCCGCGTGTCCGGCAACTGGCGCGGCACGCCGAGCTGGCGCGCGGCCGCCACCACGCGTTCGCGCGCCTGCGCGGACACGCTGCCGCGCTCGTTCAGCACGCGGTCGACGGTGGTCGTGCTGACGCCGGCGAGTGCCGCGATCTCGTCGAAGCGCGCGGTGCGCTTGCGCCAGCGCGGACCGGACGGGTCGGTCATGGTCGTCTCCATGTTGTTCGTCGCCATCGGTGCGTGGCGCTGTCCGGAACGCTAAAGCGATGGCGAAATTTCGTCAACGTTTCGATTGAGCCGGCCAGGGCCGTCGCCTAATTTTGAATGCATGACGAAGCGCTCGCCGCGCTTCCCGCGAACGAAAAACCAGGAGACACGCGTGGCCCATACGGACGACCAGGCGCACGAGCGCAGCGCGGCGGCGCGCCGTCAGGAATACCGAATGATCGGCGGCGCCGGCGAGCGTGCGCGGGCGGCGGGGCTCGTCAACGCCGAGTGGTACCGGTGCCCGGTGCCGCGGCCGCTGATGAAGCAGCTGATGCAGCGCGACGACGCGCGCGCGATCCGCGACACGCTGATCTGGTACGCAGCGATCGTCGTGAGCGGCGTGCTCGCGTGGCTCGCATGGCGCGCGCATTCCGCGTGGGCGATTCCCGCGTTCTTCGTGTACGGCACGCTGTACTGCAGCCCGGCCGACTCGCGCTGGCACGAGTGCGGGCACGGCACCGCGTTCCGCACGCGCTGGATGAACGACGTGCTGTACCAGGTCGCGTCGTTCCAGGTGTTCCGCCGCGCGACGGTATGGCGCTGGAGCCATGCGCGCCATCACACCGACACGCTCGTCGTCGGGCGCGATCCGGAGATCGCCGCGCCGAAGCCGACCGACTGGCTCGGGCTCGCGCTGAACGTGATTGCGCTCAAGCATGTGGCGAGCGAGCTGCGCAAGATGGTCGTGCTCGCGTTCGCCGGCCGGCTCGACGACGCGGAGCGCACCTACGTGCCCGAATCGGAGTGGCCGAAGGCCGTGCGCGAAGCGCGGATTCATCTGACCGTTTATGCCGTCGTGATCGCCGCGGCGCTGTACTGGCACACGATCCTGCCGCTGCTCTACATCGGGTTGCCGAGCCTCTACGGCGCGTGGCTGTACCTGTACTTCGGTCTCACGCAGCACGCGGGCATGCCCGAGAACGTGCTCGATCACCGGCGCAACTGCCGGACCGTGATGATGAATCCGGTGTTCCGCTTCCTGTACTGGAACATGAACTATCACGTCGAACACCACATGTTCCCGATGGTGCCGTTTCACGCGCTGCCGAAGCTGCACGACGCCGTGAAGGCCGACATGCCGCCGCCGTACCGCAGCACGCTGGCTGCGTATGCGGAGATCGTGCCGGCGCTGGTCCGGCAGACGCGCGACCCGTCCCATTACGTCGTGCGGCCGGTGCCGGACACCGCGCGTGCATGACCGGCATCGAACATTCCAACCAAGGAGACACGCATCATGACGCAATGGATCGACACCGGCGCCCTCGACGATATCGACGACGAGGACGTCGCCCGCTTCGACCACGACGGCCGCACCTATGCGATCTACCGGATCGACGGGAACGTGTATGCGAGCGACGGGCTGTGCACGCACGAGCACGTGCATCTCGCGGACGGGCTGGTGATCGACCACGTGATCGAATGTCCGAAGCACAACGGGCGTTTCGACGTGCGCGACGGCCGCGCGCTGTCGGCGCCGGCCTGCGAAAAACTGCGCACTTACCGCGCGAAGGTCGAGGACGGCCGCATCCTGATCGAGGTGTGACGCGATGGCGAACGACCGGGTGATGGCGATCGTCGGCGCGGGACATGCGGGCGGCCGCGCGGCGCAGGTGCTGCGCGAGGGCGGCTGGCGCGGGCGCATCGTGCTGATCGGCGCGGAGGCGCACCTGCCGTACGAGCGGCCGCCGTTGTCGAAGGGGGTGCTGACCGGCGAGCGCAGCGCGGCGCAATGCGGGCTGCGCGACCCCGATGCGTGGCGCGCGGACGGCATCGAGCCGCTCGTCGCGACGGTCGAGCGGATCGATCCGGTTGCGCGCGAGGTACACGTATCGGGCGGCCGCGGCTTCACCTACGACGCACTGCTGCTCGCGACCGGCGGCCGCGCGCGCCGCCTGGCGATTCCGGGTGCGCAACTCGACGGCGTATTCGCATTGCGCACGCTCGACGATGCAGCGGTGCTCGGCGCGCGGCTCGTGCCCGATGCGCGGATCGTGCTGATCGGCGGCGGCTTCATCGGCCTCGAGGTCGCGGCGTCGGCGCGCGCTCGCGGCGCGCGCGTGAGCGTGCTCGATGCGGCGCCGCGA
>NZ_VWWG01000128.1:0-18962 GCF_011753085.1 Burkholderia sp. Tr-862 | reverse complement strand
CCCCAGCGTTCGGTCGCCGGCTCCGCCGACGCCCATTTCCACACGGGACCGTCGCGGCAGATCGTGGCGACGTAGAACGCCGACTGCGCGGCCTTGTCGGCCTTCGCGGGCGTGTCGACCGCGAACACGATTTCCTTGCAGTCGAGCGGACCGACGCTGATCATCCGGCTGACCGTCACGCGGCCCTGTTCGTCGTCCTCGATCGGGAACGAATGGTGCGTCGACCACGGCGCGACGCCGCCGACGTCGAGCGGGGCCGCCGCCTTCGCGATCTGTTCCTGCGTGTAGCGGTGTGCGACGCGCTGCGAGTACTGGACGCCCGCCCGCGCGCCGGCGACGGCGCCGAGGCCGATGCCCGTCGCGACGGCGGCGTTGTTGGTGACCTTGGAGGCAATCGCGGCGCCCGCGATACCGGCGCCGGCGGTCGCGCCTTCGCTGTACAGCGAGTTGCAGCCGGACAGCAGTGTGGCCGTGGCGAGCGCGGCCAGCACGATGCGCGCCGTCATGGCCCGGCGCGGCGGTTCAAAACGAATGTTCATCCCTGAGTGCAAGTCCTGTCTGGGTGAGCGGCGACGCATGCGCGCCCCCTTGCCGCGTCATTGTTTCGCAATTGTCATAGGAAAACTGCAAAGCTTTGACAAATCGCGGCTGGCGGCTCGCGCGCGTACGCGCCGCGCTATTGTCGGACAGACGACTGGAGCGGGGTCGAAACGTTACAAATTGAAGGTAATTGTTACCTTCGTGTGCGAGGAAGCGACCTAGACTGTTTTGTTATGGAATGTTTCTACGACGGCCCCGAGCCGCGCTGCATATGAGACACCCAGCCATGCGCCGTTCGAAACGATTTTCTCCCCGGCCGCCCGATGGGGGCGCCGAGCCTCAGCGTCCTCAGACCGACGCGCCGGCCGCACCGCCTGCCGGCGCGCCCGGCGAGACGCCGGCCGACGGCGATCACAACCAGGGCGGCGCACGCCCGGAAGGGCTCGACTATCAACGCGACCTCGGTCAGGAGCAGGACGCTTGATCCTGTCGCCGTTGCATTCCGCTGCCGCATTTCATTGCGCTCTTTGTTGCATCGCTCACATCTGAATCGCCGCGCGACTGCCTGCGGGTCGTCGCGTCCGCCGTGGCGCGCGTCGCGCGTCATCCAATCGAATCGAGGAGGGGAAGCCGCATGAGCAGATTGATCGTGGTATCGAACCGTGTCGCCGCCGGCGAGGACACACGCCCGAGTGCAGGTGGTCTCGCGGTCGGCGTGATGGACGCGCTGAAGGACACCGGCGGTGTCTGGTTCGGCTGGAACGGCGAGATCGTCGGTACGCCTGACGCCGAACCCGCGATCCAGCGGGACGGCAACGTCACGTATGCGACGGTCGGGCTGACCCGGCGCGACTACGATCAGTACTACCGCGGTTTCTCGAACGCGACGCTGTGGCCGGTGTTCCACTACCGCGGCGATCTCACGCGCTTCGACCGGCAGGAATACGCGGGCTATCTGCGCGTGAACGCGATGCTGGCGAAGCAGCTCGCCGCGCTGCTGCGGCCCGACGACCTGATCTGGGTGCACGACTATCATCTGCTGCCGTTCGCGCATTGCCTGCGCGAGCTCGGCGTGAAGAACCCGATCGGCTTCTTCCTGCACATTCCGTTCCCTTCGCCCGACATGCTGCGCGTCGTGCCGCCGCACGAGGAGCTCGTGAAGTTCATGTGCGCGTACGACATCGCGGGTTTCCAGACCGATGCCGACAAGCAGGCGTTCACCGACTACATCGAGCGGCGCGGCATCGGCGCGGCGAGCGACGACGGGATGCTGCATGCGCACGGCCGTGTCGTGAAGGTCGCCGCCTATCCGATCGGCGTGCATCCGGATGCGATTGCCGAGGCGGCCGTCCAGTACGGCTCGCGCAAGCCGGTGAAAATGCTGCGCGACGCGCTCGACGGCCGCAAGCTCGTGATGAGCGTCGACCGGCTCGACTATTCGAAGGGGCTCGTCGAGCGCTTCCAGTCGTTCGAGCGGATGCTCGCCAACGCGCCGGGCTGGCAGGGGCGCGTATCGCTCGTGCAGATCGCGCCGCCGACGCGTTCCGACGTGAAGACCTATCAGAACATTCGCGAAACGCTCGAAGGCGAGGCCGGCCGCATCAACGGCCGCTTCTCGCAACTCGACTGGACGCCGATCCAGTACCTGAACCGCAAATACGAGCGCAATCTGCTGATGGCGTTCTTCCGGATGTCGCAGGTCGGCTACGTGACGCCGCTGCGCGACGGGATGAATCTGGTCGCGAAGGAATACGTCGCGTCGCAGGATCCGGCCGATCCGGGCGTGCTCGTGCTGTCGGAGTTCGCCGGTGCGGCGGCCGAGCTGACCGGCGCGCTGCTCGTCAATCCGTACGACCTGTCGCAGATGGCCGACGCGCTCGAGCGCGCGCTGTCGATGCCGCTCGCGGAGCGCAAGGCGCGACATGAAGAGAACCTCGCGCGACTGCGCGAGAACAACCTGTCGGTCTGGCGCGACACGTTCGTCGCCGACCTGCGCAGCGTCGCGGCGGCCGCGTCGGTCACGCAGCGCGCGGGCCGGCGGGCCGCGCATGTCTGAGCGGGTGGACGAGGGCGGCGCGGCGGACGACGCGTCGGCCCGCTTCTTCGTCGTCACGGGCGGCCCCGGCTCGGGCAAGAGCACGTTGCTCGATGCGCTCGAACGCACTGGTTTCGCGCGCTCGCACGAGGCCGGGCGCGGTGTGATTCGCGACCAGATGGCGATCGACGGTCCGGCGCTGCCGTGGCGCGACCGGGCCGCGTTCGCCGAGCAGATGCTGAACTGGGAGATGCGTTCGTACCGTCTCGCGCACGATGCGCGCGGGCCCGTGTTCTTCGATCGCGGCGTGCCGGACGTGATCGGCTACCTGCGGCTGACGGGCCTCGCCGTGCCCGCGCATGCGGAGGCCGCGGCGCGGCGCTTTCGCTATCACCGGCGCGTGTTCATCGCGCCGCCGTGGCCCGAGATCTACGCGCAGGACATCGAACGGCGGCAGGATTTCGATGAGGCCGTGCGTACCTACGACGCGATGGTCGACTGCTATACGGCGTACGGGTATCGGCTGATCGAACTGCCGCGTGTGAGCGTGAAGGCGCGCGTGCGCTTCGTGATGGACGCGCTCGACGCCGCATGACGTGCGCATGCGGCGCGCGGCGGCGTCAGGTCGCCGCGTCCGGGCGTGGCGACGTGATGCGGAGCATGCTGACCACCGCGGCGATCGCCGCGAACACGGTGGCGACATAGAGCGCGATCGTCGGGCCGTGGTCGGGCGCGAGCCCGAAAATCAGCGCGACGAGCGCGGCGCCGAGCGTCTGGCCGGTCAGGCGCGCCGTGCTCAGCATCCCGCCCGCGCCACCGCTGCGCTCGCGCGGCGCCGACGACAGCATCGCGCGATTGTTCGGCGACTGGAACAGCCCGAAGCCCGCGCCGCACAGCGCCATCCGCCACACGATGTCGACCGTTCCTGGGTGCGCGCCGATCGTCGCAAGCGACAGCAGGCCGGCCGCGAACAGCGCGAGCCCGATTCCGCCGAGGATGCCGGCCGAGTAGCGGTCTGACAGCACGCCCGCGAGCGGCGCGGCGAACACGATCACGAGCGGCCACGGCGTCATGTAGAGGCCGGTTTCGACCTGCGAGAAGCCGAGCGAATTCTGCAGCCAGAACGGCAGCGCGACGAATGCGAGCATCTGCGACGTGAACGACGCCATCGACGTGTAGATCGACAGCGCGAACATCGGGATACGCATCAGGTCGACCGGCAGCAGCGGCGCCGGCTGCGACAACTGGCGCTTCACGAAGAAGTAGCCGACGACGAACGCGACGGCCAGCTCTGCCGCGACGTAAGCCTGGCGTTCGCCGTGGCCGAGCCCGTCGACGGCCGTGATCAGCAGCCCGAATACGCAGGCGTTCATCAGCGCGCTCGGGAAATCGTACGGCGCGTCGTGCAGCGGGTTGGCCGGCAGCGCGCGCACGCTGCCCAGTACCGCGGCGATGCCGATCGGCACGTTGACCGCGAACAGCCACGGCCACGACGCAAACGACAGGATCGCCGACGCGACCGTCGGCCCGATCGCCGACGACAGCGCGACCACCATCGCGTTGATTGACAGCCCGCGCCCGAGCATCGACGACGGGTAGATCATCCGCACCAGCGCCGCATTGACGCTCATGATGCCGGCCGCGCCGAACCCCTGGATCACACGCATCACGGCCAGCATCGGCAGCGAGCCGGCGAGCGCGCAGCCGAGTGACGCCGCGGTGAAGAGCGCGAGCCCCGCGATATAGATGCGGCGATAGCCGACGCGCTCGCCGAGCGACGCGAGCGGCAGCAGCGTGATCGTGACCGCGAGCTGATACGCGTTGACGATCCAGATCGATGCGGCATCGGACGCGTGCAGGTCGCGCGCGATCGTCGGCAGCGCGACGTTCGCGATGGCGCCGTCGAGCACGGCGAGCGTGATGCCCAGTGCGACGCAGACGATCGCCCAGTAGCGTTGCGGAAGCGGCAGGCCGGTATCGGCGTTCATGACGGGAGCGAAAGCGTGGTTGTCCGCGCGCCCGCGCGCCGGTTGTGTGCGCAACCATGCTCGCGGGTGGAGGCGGCGGTGAGTGGCCCGGCCGGCCTGGCGGCGCCGGAGCGGGGCCGGTCGAGTGTATCACCGGGCCGCATCGCGCGACGCCGACGCGCCCGGGGCCCCGGCCGCCGGCCGGCGCGCGCATTCAGCCTTCGAAATCGAGGCCGCCGAGCCGCACGAGCGGGTCGGCCTGCGTGCGCGACGCGAGATCGATGTCGCGCGCGCTCTGCCACGCGCCCAGTTTCTTCGGCAGCGCGGCCAGGTAGTGCTCGAAGCGCTGCGGACCGTCCGGCTCCATCAGCCGCTCGATCTCGTCGGTGTCCCAGGTCAGCTCGAGGTTCAGCGGATGCGCGAAGCCGCTCACGTGCTCGTGCGGCGCGCTGCGGATCCGCACGCGCGTCGGTTGCCCGTGCCCGCCGTATGGGACGACGTCGGCCTGGACGTGATCGGCGAAGAAGGCGGCGATCGCCTGCGCAATGCGCGGCGCGAATTCGGTATCGAAACGGCGGGCGGTTTCGGGCTGCATGAACGCGTCTCCTGTGGGCCGAAAATCGTAGCACGGCCGTACCGCGTTTCGGTGTGCGTGATACCCGTAATGGCGCGTTACCACTTGCTGCATCTATTACGACCGCGTGCCGCCACAATGCATCGCATCCAGTACCACTTCGCGTGGGAGTCCATCATGAAAAAAATTGCCGCTGTATGTGTCCTCGCCGGTTCGCTCGCCGTGGCGGGCCCGGCGTCCGCGCATGGCCGCGACGGGGGCGCCGTCATCGGCGCGCTGATCGGCGGCGCGGTGCTCGGCGCGATCGTGACGTCCGCGATGAATCCGCCGGTCGCGTATCAGGCGCCCGTGTATCAGGCACCGGCCTATCAGCCGCCGACGTACTACCAGGCGCCGGCCTACCAGCAACCGGCGTATCCGAGCTACCAGCAGGCGCAGTACCAGGACGGCGGCCCGAACTATTGCTACGACCGCTATCAGCGGGCATATGTGTGCGGCGCGCCCGTGTCGGGCGGCTATGCGCAGCCGGCCGGCTGGTAAGCGGGCGGGTTACCGGGCTCGGCACCGCGTGATCGGTGCCGACTGCGTCGCCGGCACGCAGGATGACAAAAGGAAAGGCCCTCGCGTGAGGCGAGGGCCTTTGTCATGTTGGGGGAGCCGGTTTTTGCGCTCCGCGCAGCGGCTGCACGGAGCCGCGTGCGGATACAAACGGTTGCAATTGGATCCGCGGGATTAGCCGAATCAGTGGCGATGGCCGCCGTCGCCGCGCCCGCCGCCGCCTTCGTTCCAGTCGCCGCGGCGTCCGCCGCCGCGTCCCCAGCCGCCATGGTCACCGCGATCGCCGCGATCGCGATCCCAGCGGCGGTAGTCGCGGTGGCCGCGATCCCAGTCGCGCCCGCCACCGCCGCCGCCCCATATATTGACCGTGCCATAGACCGGGGCCGCCCCGTAGGCCGGCCCGTACGCGTAGCCGGGATCGGAATAGTAGGGCTGTCCGTAGCCGTATCCGGCGTCCGGGCCGACGACGCAGCCGGCCAGCAGCGTGGCGACGCCGGCGGCAGCAATGAGCTTCAGCATGATGTTCTCCGTGGGTTCCCCTATAAGTACCGCGCGCGGGGATTGCCGGCTGTTTGCAATTGTGTCGTCAAATTACAGCCCCGTAAGGTCTTGCGACGAAAGTGTTAGCATCCGGGGCCCATTTTGTTTATCAGGAGCACATCGATGAAATTCGCGATCCGGGCTGTCCTGGCCGCCTTTTGCGTGACGACCGCCGCCGCCTGCGCGGCCGGGCCCGCATCGGCGCCCGCCGTGCCGGCCGAGTCGATCAAGATGTTCCCGCAGCCGGCGGCCGGCCAGCAGCGCGCGGTGATCGCGCTGCCCGCGCTCGAGAACGAAGGCGATGCGCGCGTCGAACTGATGATCGGCAAGACGCTGCAGACCGACTGCAACCAGCAATGGTTCGGCGGCGAGCTGACCGCCGAGGACGTGAAGGGCTGGGGCTATACGTACTATCGGCTGACCGATGTGAAGGGGCCGGCGTCGACGCTGATGGCCTGCCCGGGCCAGGCGCCGCAGCAGCGGTTCGTGCAGGTGCGTGGCGACGGCCAGCTGCTGCGCTACAACAGCCGCCTGCCGCTCGTCGTGTACGTGCCGGACGGTTTCGACGTGCGCTACCGCGTGTGGCATGCGTCGAAGGACGTGCAGCACGCCGTGACACGGTAAGGCACCCGCGCGGCCATGCCGGGCGCTTGCCGCCGCCCGGCCGCGCGCGGTTTCGCGGGTTTCTTTCCGGGGCCCGTCGTTAGCCGCCGCGCACGCCCGCGAGCGCCGGCCACGCGGTCAGCGCGGCTTGCGCGACCGCTTCCAGATCGCGACGGCTCGCGCCGTCGCGCGCCTGAATCGACATCCCCTGTTGTACCGTCACGTAGTAGCGGGCGATCGCGTCGAGATCCGCGTGCGCGGATATCTCGCCCGCTGCAACGCCTTCGCCGAGCCGCGCGCGTAACGCGGCGACCGTCTGCTCGCGCATGGCGATCAGCATTTGCCGGACCGTGTCCGATCGCTCGGCCGGATGCAGCGCCGACAAGACGATCAGGCAGCCGGCCGGCTTCGACCGGCGCGTGAACACGCGCGCGGTCTGCATCAGGTAGTTCTCGATCGCGTCGTGCGCGCTGCCGGCCTGTTCGACGCCGTCCCAGATCTCGCGGCCCTCCGTTTCCCGATAGTGCTCGATCGCCTGCCGGAACAACGCCTCCTTGCTGCCGAACGCCGCGTACAGGCTCGGCGACGCAATGCCCATCGCGGCCGTCAGGTCCGTCATCGACGCACCTTCGTAGCCGAGGCGCCAGAACACCTCCATCGCGCGATCCAGCGCCGCTTCCTTGTCGAAGCTCCTCGGTCGGCCCCGTTCAGCCATGACTTCCGTTCCTTCGTCGATATCTGTATCGATCGATAAAATAATTCAATTGACAGCGCCGCGCAACCTGCCACATTCTGTGTCGGTCGTTACATAAATGACCACAGGAGCTTTCATGAATCGACTTCAGGGCAAGCGTGCACTCGTCACGGGCGGCAGTCGCGGCATCGGCGCGGCCATTGCGAAACGGCTGGCGGCCGACGGCGCGGACGTCGCGATCACTTACGAGAAATCGGCGGAGCGGGCGCAGGCTGTCGTTGCCGACATCGAGGCGCTGGGCCGCCGGGCCGTCGCGATCCAGGCCGACAGCGCCGATCCGGTTGCCGTGCGCGGCGCGGTCGATCATGCCGCGCAGACGCTCGGCGGCCTCGACATCCTCGTCAACAACGCGGGCATCTTCCGCGCGGGCGCGCTGGACGACCTCACGCTCGACGATATCGACGCGACGCTGAACGTGAACGTGCGCGCGGTGATCGTCGCGTCGCAGGCGGCTGCGCGGCACCTCGGGGAGGGCGGGCGCATCGTGTCGACCGGCAGTTGCCTCGCGACGCGCGTGCCTGATGCGGGGATGAGCCTCTATGCGGCGAGCAAGGCCGCGCTGATCGGCTGGACGCAGGGGCTCGCGCGCGATCTCGGTGCGCGCGGCATCACGATCAATCTCGTGCATCCGGGGTCGACCGATACGGACATGAATCCGGCCGACGGTGAGCATGCCGGCGCGCAACGTTCGCGGATGGCGATTCCGCAGTACGGCAAGGCCGAGGACGTGGCGGCACTTGTCGCGTTTGTCGTGGGGCCGGAAGGGCGGTCGATTAACGGTGCCGGGTTGACAATCGATGGCGGCGCGAATGCATAAGCGTAGAAGTGCGATGTAATTTGCTCGTGTGCTGCCGGTAAGCGTTGCACCGATGCCGCGCGCGATCTCGCGGTCGCGCGCACCCGAATCAGCCCCGACGTTCGCGTGCTGAAGAAGGTTCGGGATTCTATGCAATATAGGATGCGCGTCAGCCGCGATGAATGACGGAGGACTGCGAACGGTGACGTCGCACGGAATTCATTTACAAAGTGCGCTGGCGTACTTACGATGACGCCAACTTGGGCTAGCGGAACATCGTATGCGTACAGTCGATCAAGCGATGCTTGCCGCGCTCTGCCTTTGTCTTACCGCATGCGGCGGTGGCGACGACAATGCTGCGCCGGCACCGCAAACCGTTGCGGGTACATCGACATCATCCGGCGCGTCTGCCGGCGCCGCATCCGCCGCATCCGGTCCGTCCAGCGCATCGGGCGCATCGACTTCATCGACGAATTCCGGCCGCTCTGGCCCGACCTCAGGGGCGACCGGCGCCACTCCCGGCGCGCCGGTTCCGCCGTCCAGCGGCTCCAAACCGGTTCCCGTCGCCGATGTGACGGTTTCTCCGGCCGTAGACGGCAGTGATCAGGCCGACGCGTTGCAGAAAGCATTCGACAGCCTGCGGGCCGGCCAGCGCCTGGTGATCGCGCCGGGCCGCTACGTCGTCGGGCATTCGCTTGCGGTGACCGTGCCGCAGGCGGTGATTTCCGGATACGGTGCGACGCTCGCCGCCACGAATCCGGCCGACCAGACGATCGTGATGAGCGGCGCCGGGTCGACGCTCGTCGGCGTGACGCTCGCTGGCACCGGCACGACGCGGCTCACGACACCCGAGTCGACCAAGGTCGAGGTGACGGGCGCGGACGTTCAGGTGCTCGGCGTGACGATCCAAGGGGGCGCTAGCGCGGGGATTTTCGTGTTCGGCGGTAACGGTATCGCGATCGTGGGCAATACCGTGCGTGCGACGCTGGCCGACGGCATCCATACGACCTACGGGTCGACCAACGTGCTGGTGCAGAACAATACGGTGACGGGCACCGGCGACGACCTGATCGCCGTGGTCAGTTATCTCGGCGACGGCCGGCTCAGCAGCAACGTGCTGATCGACCACAATTCAGTGTCGGGTAACGCGTGGGGGCGCGGCATTACCGTTGTCGGCGGACAGGGCGTGACGATCTCGAACAACACGGTCGACGGCGTCGAGAAGGCGGCGGGTATCCTGGTCGCGCAGGAAGACAGCTGGAAGACTTATGGGTCATCGAACGTCGTCATCGCCGGCAATACCGTGACCAACATCCAGAACTCGAACGTGAACAACGGCCTGCAGCCGACGCAACAGGGCGCGATCGAGCTCGATACGTGGACGGGAACGGTGTCGGGCGTCGCTGTGACGGATAACCGCGTGTCGGGATCCGGCTATGCGGGGTTCCGCGCGTATGGAAACGTGTGTTCGTTCAGCGTGACGGGCAACACGTTCTCGTCGATCGCCGGGTTGCCAGTCGGGCTGTTGACGAATGGGTGCGCGGTGAGCCAGATCGTTGTCGATGCGAATCGGCTCGGGGATGGCAGTGTGCTGGCGCTGCCGGCCGGGGCGTCGTCGACGGGGACGTTTGCCGTGACGGGGGTGAATGCGAGTTTGATGCCGAAGGTCCGGACGGGGTTGATGCAGTGAGGGGGCGGTGAGGCTAGGGGGCAGCCGTTGCTGGTACAGCAATCAAATCAAAAAGCCCGCTTGCTTTCGCATAGCGGGCTTCGATGTTGGTTGCGGGGATAGGATTTGAACCTATGACCTTCGGGTTATGAGCCCGACGAGCTGCCAGACTGCTCCACCCCGCGGCGCGAAGTGTACCCGCACTGTTGCGGTGCGTCAAACGATCAATGATATGGCTCGTCCGGGGCGATCGCGCGTCGCCCATCAGAATGCGCTCGCTTGCATTGCCTGGGTTCTCTCGGATACCCGAGCGCTACCTTCGTTTCGATCAAGTAACCGATCCATGTTTGATACCCTCCGGCGGTTGGATAACACTTTGGGTAACAGCCGAACACCTGATCGAAAAACGCGGCGCGCAGTGCCCGCGCATTCGGATGGGCGCCGGAAGGACCCGCGGGGAATCGGCGGTTGTTTCCGCTAGTGGTCGCTGGTGGAAGGTTGCAACAAAAAACCCCGCACAGCCAAGCGTGACGGGGTTCTTGTGGCGAAGCTGGTGAAACTTTGGAGACTCTCTGGTCCCCCCGACAGGAATCGAACCTGTATCTAGCGCTTAGGAGGCGCTTGTTCTATCCATTGAACTACGGGGAGAGCCGAGTCCGCGATATCGCGTGCAAAAAACGCGACCGGGACGGCGATGTGGACAGCGCGCAGAGTATAGCAAACGCGCGGTGCATCGGCGGATGGAATGCGTGCCGATGCGCGGCGCGCGTGCTCAGTGTGTCCGGAAACCGAAAACCGGATACACGAAACCGGAATCAGAAATCCACGACGACGAAGTCTTCCTTGCCCACATCGCACAGCGGGCACCGCCAGTCGGCGGGAATGTCGGCGAAACGGGTGCCGGCGGGGATGCCCTCGTCGGGTAGCCCTTCCGCTTCGTTGTAGACCCACCCGCAAATCAGGCAGACCCAGCTCTGGTATTCGATTACTTCGCTCATAGGGCGTTCGGGATGAAGAAAGTCGGTCATGCCGTCCGCGGCGCGGCCAACGGACGAAAGGCGCAATAGTACCGGAATTTCGCCGAACGCTGCCGCAACGTCGTGTTAAACGTACGCATCGCGAACAATGCAGCCGGAGCGCACCTGCACTCGTGCACACATGTCTTGCGCGCAGTGTATGCTTCCCGGGCTGTCCAATCATAAGGAGAATGCGATGCTGAACAGAAAGTGGATCGCAGGTGCGGTGTGCGTGGCGGCGATGGCCGTGTCGACGCTCGCGCGGGCCGAGGCGCGCGTGTATTTCGAAGCGCCGAGCGAGGGGGCGACGGTGTCGAACCCGGTGCACGTGAAGTTCGGGCTCGAAGGGATGGAGCTTCGGCCCGCCGGCGACATGACGCCGAATACCGGCCATCATCACCTGCTGATCGACGGGCGGCCGATTCCGAAGGGCGACGTGATTCCCGCCGACCAACGTTCGCTGCACTTCGGCAAGGCCCAGACCGAAACCGACATCAAGCTGCCGCCGGGCCAGCACACGCTCACGCTGCAGTTCGGCGACGGCATGCACCGTTCGTATGGTCCTGAATTGAGCTACACCATCACGGTCAACGTGAAATAACCGCGGATCCCGCGCAGGCGCCCGCCGCGCCGCACGCGGGATTGGCCGATCGGCCGGCCGTGAGCACCGGCCGGCATGTGTCCGTTCACGCGGGCGCGCAAGCCGCGGCCGGCATCCAACCCGGAAACCGGCCGCCAGCCCATTCACGGCACCGCGCCGGCGCGCGTCAGGCGCACCCCGCGGCGCTCGTCCGTCCAGCCAAGCCGATGCCGACCTCCGCCACCGGTACAATGGGCGCTTCCGATTTCTCTCTTCGCCGTCTCCCCATGTCGCTTTATTCCATTACCGGCGCGCACCTCGCGTTCGGTCACGTCGCGTTGCTCGATCACGCGGACTTCTCGCTGGAAGCCGGCGAACGCGTCGGCCTGATCGGCCGCAACGGCGCGGGCAAGTCGTCGCTGCTGAAGATCGTCGCCGGGCTCGCGAAGCCCGATGACGGGCTGATCACGCGCCAGCAGGAGCTCGTGACCGTCTACGTGCCGCAGGAGCCCGAATTCGAACCCGGCGCGACGGTGTTCGAGGCCGTGGCATCGGGGCTCACGCACACGCGCGAAGTGCTCGAAGAATACGATTCGATCGCGCACCGCCTCGCGGAGACACCCGAAGGCGCCGAGCACGATGCGCTGCTCGCGCGGATGAACGCGCTGCAGTCGTCGCTCGACATGCACGACGCGTGGAACTGGCGCACGCGCGTGGCGATGACGCTCGCGCAGATTGGCCTGACGGACGGCGACGCCAGCGTCGACGCGCTGTCGGGTGGGATGCAGAAGCGCGTCGCGCTGGCGCGCGCGCTCGTGCTGCAGCCCGACGTGCTGCTGCTGGACGAACCGACCAACCACCTCGACTTCGACGGCATCCGCTGGCTGGAAGAACTGCTGGTCTCGCAGCGCGCGGGGCTGCTGTTCATCACCCACGATCGCGCGTTCCTCGACCGCGTCGCGACACGCATCGTCGAGCTCGATCGCGGCGGGCTGCTGTCGTATCCGGGCAATTTCTCCGCGTACCAGACGCGCAAGGCGCAGCAGCTCGAAGTCGAGCGCGTGGAAAACGAGAAGTTCGACAAGCTGCTCGCGCAGGAAGAAGTGTGGATCCGCAAGGGCGTCGAGGCGCGCCGTACGCGCAGCGTCGGGCGCATCGCGCGGCTCGTGCAGATGCGCAACGAGCGCGCGGAGCGCCGCAATTCGCAGGGCAACGTGAAGCTCGACGTCGCGCAGGGCGAGAAGTCGGGCAAGATCGTCGCGGAACTGACGGACGTGACGAAGCGCTACGGCGATCGAACGGTCGTCGACACGTTCTCGACGTCGGTCATGCGCGGCGACAAGATCGGTTTCGTCGGCCCGAACGGCGCGGGCAAGACCACGCTGCTCAAGCTGATCCTCGGCGAGCTGAAGCCCGACACGGGCACGGTGCGCACGGGCACGAACCTGCAGGTCGCGTATTTCGACCAGATGCGCGCGCAGCTCGACCAGGAAAAGAGCCTGGCCGATACGATCAGCCCGGGTAGCGAATGGGTCGAGATCGGTGGCGTGCGCAAGCACGTGATGAGCTATCTCGGCGACTTCCTGTTCGCGCCGGAACGCGCGCGCTCGCCGGTGAAGTCGCTGTCGGGGGGCGAGCGCAACCGGCTGCTGCTCGCGCGCCTGTTCGCGCGTCCGGCCAACGTGCTGGTGCTCGACGAACCGACCAACGACCTCGACATCCCGACGCTCGAACTGCTCGAAGAGCTGCTGGCCGACTATGACGGCACGGTGCTGCTCGTCAGCCACGATCGCGCGTTCCTCGACAACGTCGTGACGTCGGTGATCGCGGCGGAGGGCGACGGCAAGTGGCGCGAATACGTCGGCGGCTTCACCGACTGGCAGATCCAGAGCGAGCGTTCGCAGCAGCTCGCGCAGCAGGAAGCGGCGAAGCGCGCGGTGAAGGAAGCGGCGCCGGTCAAGGAAGACCCGGCTAAAAGCGCGGCCGGCCGCAACGCGCAGCGCACGGTCAAGCTGTCGTTCAACGAGCAGCGCGAACTCGATGCGCTGCCGCAGAAGATCGCGGCGCTCGAGGAAGAACAGAAAACGATCAACGCGCAGCTCGAGGACGGCGCGATCTTCGCGAAGGATCCGCAGGAAGGCACGCGCCTGACCGAACGGTTCGCGGCGATCGACGACGAACTGCTCGCCGCGCTCGAGCGGTGGGAGACGCTCGAGGCGAAGCGCAAACCGGTCTGACGCACGGCGGGCAGCGCGTCGCCGGCCGGCGCGTCGCATGGCCGGTTGCGCCGTGCGGCGATCTTGCGATGGCGCGCCACGCGGAACCAGTAAAATACCGCGCGTTCCGGGTCGCGTAGCGCATGCCGCGCGCCCGCTTTCGAAGCAGTCCAAGCACAGCGTTGTTTCGATTCGCTTTTTTACGGAACTCAACGTTTTGTCCACGACGTTATCCACACGAGGTGTGGACAACGTCCCGATGAATGACGAAATTCAGCGCCTATGTCAACGAAGAAGCCCAGCGCGGCCTATAGCGAAGCATCGATCAAGGTGCTCAAGGGCCTCGAGCCGGTCAAGCAGCGGCCCGGCATGTACACCCGTACAGAAAATCCGCTGCACATCATTCAGGAAGTCATCGACAACGCGTCCGACGAGGCGCTCGGCGGCCACGGCAAGCAGATCACGGTCACACTGCACGCCGACCAGTCGGTGTCGGTCGAGGACGACGGCCGCGGCATCCCGTTCGGCATGCACCCCGAGGAAGGCGTGCCGGTCGTCGAGATCGTGTTCACGCGCCTGCACGCGGGCGGCAAGTTCGACAAGGCCGCCGGCGGCGCGTACACGTTCTCGGGCGGCCTGCACGGCGTCGGCGTGTCGGTGACGAACGCACTCGCGACGCGCCTCGACGTGACGGTCTGGCGCGACGGCAAGATCGCCGAACTCGGCTTCGCCGACGGCGATGTCGTGAAACCGCTCGCGACGCAAGGCGCGGGCCGCGGCGAGAAGAAGTCCGGCACGCGCGTGCAGGTGTGGCCGAATCCGAAGTACTTCGATTCGCCGAACCTGCCGCTCGGCGAGCTGCAGCGCCTGTTGCGCTCGAAGGCCGTGCTGCTGCCGGGCGTCGAGGTCGTGCTCGTCAACGAGAAGACCGGCGAACGCCAGACCTGGAAATACGAAGACGGCCTGCGTGGCTACCTGCTCGACGAGATGAACGGCAGCGAGCTGCTGATCCCGCTGTTCGAGGGCGAGCGCTTCGCCGATGCGCGTTCGACCGACGAAACCTTCGCCGAAGGCGAGGGCGCGTCGTGGGTCGTCGCGTGGAGCGAGGAAGGTTCGCTCGTGCGCGAGTCGTACGTGAACCTGATCCCGACGCCGGCCGGCGGCACGCACGAGTCGGGCCTGCGCGACGGTCTCTACCAGGCAGTGAAAAGCTTCGTCGAACTGCACAACCTGCAGCCGAAGGGCGTGAAGCTGCTCGCGGAAGACGTGTTCGCGCGCGTGTCGTTCGTGCTGTCCGCGAAGGTGCTCGACCCGCAGTTCCAGGGGCAGATCAAGGAACGCCTGAACAGCCGCGACGCGGTGAAGCTCGTGTCGTCGTTCTCGCGGCCGGCGCTCGAGCTGTGGCTGAACCAGCACGTCGAGCACGGCAAGAAGCTCGCCGAACTCGTGATCAAGCAGGCGCAGGCGCGCACGCGCGCGGGCCAGAAGGTCGAGAAGCGCAAGAGCTCGGGCGTCGCGGTGCTGCCCGGCAAGCTGACCGATTGCGAGACGGAAGATATCGCGCGCAACGAACTGTTCCTCGTCGAGGGCGACTCGGCGGGCGGTTCCGCGAAGATGGGCCGCGACAAGGAATACCAGGCGATCCTGCCGCTGCGCGGCAAGGTGCTGAATACGTGGGAAACCGAGCGCGACCGCCTGTTCGCGAACAACGAGGTGCATGACATCTCGGTCGCGATCGGTGTCGATCCGCACAGCCCGGACGAAACCGTCGACCTGTCGAACCTGCGCTACGGCAAGATCTGCATCCTGTCGGACGCGGACGTCGACGGCTCGCACATCCAGGTGCTGCTGCTCACGCTGTTCTTCAAGCACTTCCCGCAGCTGATCGAACGCGGCCACGTGCATGTCGCGCGGCCGCCGCTGTTCCGCGTCGATGCGCCCGCGCGCGGCAAGAAGCCCGCGCAGAAGCTCTATGCGCTCGACGAAGGCGAACTCGAGGCGACGCTCGACAAGCTGCGCAAGGACGGCGTGCGTGAAACCCAATGGAGCATCAGCCGCTTCAAGGGTCTCGGCGAAATGAGCGCGGAGCAGCTGTGGGACACCACGATGAACCCCGACACGCGCCGCCTGATGCCGGTGAAGCTCGGCGAGCTCGACTACGAGGCGACCGTCGCGCGGATGACGATGCTGATGGGCAAGGGCGAGGCAGCCGCGCGGCGCGGCTGGCTCGAGGAAAAGGGCAACGACGTCGAAGCGGACATCTAACCCGCGCGGCCGGGCATGACGCCCGGCCCGGCCTCACGCCATTTACGAATACGGAATTCAGATGGACGACAATACTTCCGATCTCTTCGCCGGGTCCGACGCACCGGACGCCGATGCGCTGACGCTCGGCAATTACGCGGAGCAGGCGTACCTCAGCTACGCGGTCAGCGTCGTGAAGAGCCGCGCGCTACCCGACGTGTGCGACGGCCAGAAGCCGGTGCAGCGCCGGATCCTGTTCGCGATGAACGAAATGGGCCTCGGCCCCGACGCGAAGCCGGTGAAGTCGGCGCGCGTGGTCGGCGACGTGCTCGGTAAATACCACCCGCATGGCGACCAGTCGGCATACGACGCGCTCGTGCGTCTCGCGCAGGATTTCTCGCTGCGCTATCCGCTGATCGACGGGCAGGGCAACTTCGGCTCGCGCGACGGCGACGGCGCGGCGGCGATGCGATACACCGAAGCGCGGCTCACGCCGATCTCGAAGCTGCTGCTCGACGAGATCGACCAGGGCACGGTCGACTTCATGCCGAACTACGACGGCTCGTTCGAGGAACCGAAGACGCTGCCGAGCCGCATGCCGTTCGTGCTGCTGAACGGCGCATCGGGCATCGCGGTCGGCCTCGCCACCGAAATCCCGTCGCACAACCTGCGCGAGGTCGCGGCGGCGGCGGTCGCATTGATCCGCAATCCGAAGCTCACGCACGCAGAGCTGATGAACCTGATCCCCGGCCCGGACTTCCCGGGCGGCGGCCAGATCATCTCGAGCGACACCGAGATCGCGGCGGCCTATGAAACCGGTCGCGGCAGCCTGAAGGTGCGCGCGCGCTGGAAGATCGAGGATCTCGCGCGCGGCCAATGGCAACTCGTTGTCACCGAGCTGCCGCCGAGCACGTCGGGCCAGAAGGTGCTCGAGGAAATCGAGGAGCTGACCAACCCGAAGCTCAAGCTCGGCAAGAAGACGCTCACGCCCGAACAGCTCAACACGAAGAAGGCGATGCTCGACCTGCTCGACGCAGTGCGCGACGAGTCGGGCAAGGAAGCGGCGGTGCGGCTCGTGTTCGAGCCGAAGTCGCGCACGATCGACCAGACGGAATTCGTGAACACGCTGCTCGCGTACACGAGCCTCGAGTCGAACGCGACGCTGAACCTCGTGATGATCGGCGCCGACGGCCGGCCGGGCCAGAAGGGGCTGCTGACGATCCTCGACGAATGGGTGAAGTTCCGCCAGCTGACGATGACGCGCCGGTGCCGCCATCGTCTCGCGAAGGTCGACGACCGCATCCACATCCTCGAAGGGCGGATGATCGTCTTCCTGAACATCGACGAGGTGATTCGCATCATCCGCGAGGCGGACGAACCGAAGGCCGCGCTGATGAGCGCGTTCGGCCTCACCGATCGCCAGGCGGAAGACATTCTCGAAATCCGGCTGCGTCAGCTCGCGCGGCTCGAGAAGATCAAGATCGAGAAGGAACTCGAGACGCTGCGCGACGAGAAGGCGAAGCTCGAGGAACTGCTCGCGAACGAAAGCGCGATGAAGCGGCTGATGATCAAGGAGATCGAGACCGACGCGAAGCAGTACGGCGACGATCGCCGCACGCTGATCCAGCAGGAAAAGCGCGCGACGTTCGAGGCGAAGGTCGTCGACGAGCCGGTGACGGTCGTCGTGTCGCAGAAGGGCTGGGTGCGCGCGCTGAAGGGTCACGGGCTCGACCCGGCCGGCTTCACGTTCAAGGCCGGCGACCACCTGTACGCGGCGTTCCAGTGCCGCACGCCCGACCGCCTGATCGCGTGGGGCAGCAGCGGCCGCGTGTACTCGGTCGACGTGTCGGTGCTGCCGGGCGGCCGCGGCGACGGCGTGCCGGTGACGTCGCTGATCGAGCTCGAATCGGGCTCGCACCTGATGCACTACTACGCGGCGCCGGCCGACCAGCAACTGCTGCTCGCGTCGAGCAACGGGTTCGGCTTCCTCGCGAAGGTCGGCGACATGGTGAGCCGCGTAAAGGCCGGCAAGGCGTTCATGACAATCGATGCGGGCGCGGTGCCGCTCGCGCCGATGCCCGTGCTGCCGAACGCGACGCAGGTCGCGTGCCTGTCGAGCGGCGGCCGGCTGCTGGTGTTCGGGATGGACGAGATGAAGACGCTGTCCGGCGGCGGCCGCGGCGTGATCCTGATGGCGCTCGACGACAAGGAAACGCTCGTGCAGGCGCTCGCGATCGACCCCGCCGGCGTCGTGCTGATCGGCACCGGTCGCGGCGGCAAGGCGCAGGACGAAACGCTGTCGTACGCGGGGCTCGCGCCGCACATCGGCAAGCGCGCACGCAAGGGCCGCGCGCCCGAGACGAAGCTCAAGGTCGTCAACGAACTGCGTCCGCTGCTCGGCTGACGCCGCATCCGCTTGCCGGTTCGACCGGCATCGCAGGCCGCACCTCCGCTTCGGCGGGCGTGCGGCCTGTTCTTTTTTGGGCGGCGTATTCAGGTTAGCGACAGTGGCGGCGTCACGCGGAATTTGCAAAATAGTGTGAAATGCCGCCCGGGGTCTGAACCGGGCGGCGGGTCGCCGGTCGAACGTCGCTCGAGACCGCGCGTGACGCGGCTGTTCGTTGCACCCAACCCCTATCAGGATTGTCGCCATGTCCCACGCTGTTGCCGTCGCGCTGTTTCTTCACCTGCTGGCCGTCGCCGTGTGGGTGGGCGGGATGGTCTTCGCGAATTTCTGCCTGCGCCCGGCGCTGACCAACCTGGTCGCCTATGCGGTGTACTGGGCGGTCGTCTGGTTGCTGATGAAGCGCGCGAGCCGCCGTCCGGCCATCACAGCGGGCCGCACGGCATGAGCGTTGCCGCCGCAACCA
>NZ_VWWG01000127.1:0-19443 GCF_011753085.1 Burkholderia sp. Tr-862 | reverse complement strand
GCCGGGCAGCGGGCCCTCGTCGGGCGTCGCGTCCGCCGGCGACTGCGCGAGCAGGCCCGTGAAGCCGCCGACGTAGTTGATGTCGTTGCGCGTGGCCGCCTTCGAGTTGGCCGGCATCATGCCCGTGCCGACCCACACCATCCCATGTTGCATCGCCAGCGTGACGAAATACTGAATCGTCGAGAACTTGTCGCCGTTCATCGTCGCGGAGTTCGTGAAGCCCGCGGCGATCTTGTCCTTCCACTTCTGCGTGAACCACGGTTTCGACGTGGCATCGGCGAATTGCTTGAACTGCGCGGACGGGCCGCCCATGTAGGTCGGCGCGCCGAAGACGATCGCGTCCGCCGCGTCGAGCGCGGCCCAGCCTGCGTCGTCGAGTTCGCCGACGGCGATCAGGCGTGCGGTGGCGCCGGCATCCTGCGCGCCCGCATGGACGGCCTCGGCCAGTTTCTGCGTGTGACCGTAGCCGCTGTGATAGACGATGACGATGTTCGACATGAAGCGTTCTCCGGAAGGGGGCGAAAGGGCAGGCGTCGTGGCCTGCCGCGACACGCGCCGCTTGGGCGGCGCGACCGATGCGCGGCGGGATGCCGCGATCGGTGCAGCCGAGTCTAGCAAGCCGAAATGACGGGAGAAAAGCGTGCGGCGCGCACACCGGATTTCGCAGGCGGGGACCATCGCGACGCCGGACGTGCGGCGGCGCGCGACCGCTTATTGCCCGTAATTGACCGTGAGCCGGGCGGTGCCGATCGTCAGCGTGCCGATCTCGTGCTCGAACATCGGGGCGGGGCGCCCTTGCGCGACGCGCAGGTCGGTGCCCTTCAGCGCATAGATGGTGATTACGTAGCGGTGCGGCTTGCCGGGCGGTGGGCACGGGCCGCCGTAGCCGTCGATCCCGAAGTCGTTGCGCGCCTCGCTCGCGCCGATGCGCCGCAGGAAGCCCGACGCGCTTGCATCGACCGGCACGCTCGTGACGCTCGCCGGGATGCCGGCGACGGCCCAGTGCCACCAGCCGTGCCCCGGCGCATCGGGATCGAAGATCGTGATCGCATAGCTGCGCGTGCCGGGCGGTGGATTGCGCCAGCTGAGCTGCGGCGAACGGTTCTCGCCCTTGCAGTCGCCGCGGTCGAACACGTTCGCGGCACCGACGCGGCCGCCGGGCGTCAGCTCGTCGCTCGACACGGTAAACGGGCCTTCCGCCCGCGCGGGCAGGGCGGCGAACGCAGCGCATGCGGCAGCGCAGAGAAGGGCGACGATGAACGGAGACGGACGACCCGGGCACGCAGGCGAAGTGATCCGGCGATCCACACGCATTTGGCGCTTCTCCCGTCACGTGAACCGGATCGATGCTCCCGGCATTGTTGGCGTTGTGCGTTGCCTGCGCAGCTGATGGCGGCGATGGATCAAGTCTAGCATTAGGGTTCGATGAACGACGCATGCCGTTGCCCGCAATCGGGCGCGGCCTGATGCGGATCGACGGACGAAAAAAAACCGCTCGCGATCAGGCGAGCGGCTCTTTCAGCCAGCGTGCCGGCCTGGCGTCATTCCTTCGGGGCCGTTGCGCCGCCGTGCGCGGCCGACCACTCGGCCGGCGCGTGCAGGAACTTCTCGACTTCGTCGAGCGTCTTGGTCTCGAAGTAGCCCGATGCCTTCGCGACGCGCAGCACGTCCCACCAGGTCGCCAGCGCGTGCAGGTCGACGTCGATGTCCTTCAGGACCGACACGCTTTCCTTGAAGATGTTGTAGTGGAACAGCACGAAGCAGTGGTTCACCGTCGCGCCCGCGGTGCGCAGCGCGTTGACGAAGTTGATCTTGCTGCGGCTGTCGGTCGTCAGGTCTTCCACCAGCAGCACGCGCGAGCCTTCTTCCAGATGACCCTCGATCTGCGCGTTGCGGCCGAAACCCTTCGGCTTCTTGCGCACGTACTGCATCGGCACCATCATGCGGTCCGCGAGCCATGCCGCGAACGGGATGCCGGCCGTCTCGCCGCCCGCCACCGCGTCGATCTGCTCGAAGCCGACGTCGCGCATGATCGTCGTTTCCGCCATTTCCATCAGCGCACGACGCACGCGCGGATACGAGATCAGCTTGCGGCAGTCGATGTAGACGGGGCTTGCCCAGCCGGACGTGAAGATGAACGGTTTTTCGGCGTTGAAGTGCACCGCCTGCACTTCGAGCAGGATTTTGGCGGTCGTATCCGAGATCGACTGACGATCGTAGCCTGTCATGGGCATTCCTTGGGTGATGAGCGAAGAGCGGGCGCGGGCCCGGTGGCGCAGCAAGGGGAACCTGCCGGAGGGGCCGGGGTGCGATCGGCGGGCCGATCGCATCGCTGCGCGCGTAGCCGGCTATTTTACCCGATTCAGGCCGGTTTTCGGCGGAACTCGCGCAGCACTCACCACCGGCGAAACAAACGGGGCGCGATCACCCCGATGCGGATGCCAAGGATGCCGCGGTGCACCAACAGAGGTCATTTAGGGGGTGTACACTAGGCGACCCTTAGAAATCGTTCAGTACTTTGTACTTCCTCTTGCCCACCCGCCAAGGTTCGGTGGCGTGCCGACCCGGCGCGTCGCGAGCCGTCTCGCAGTCGACCATCCCCTCGATCCCGGCAGACGCGGCTCAAGGTGCTGTGTACTGAACCGTCAAAATTTCGCATGTCTCTCGCAGGTCAATCATGGACGAACAACTGAAGCAGGCCGCACTCGCTTATCACCTGAACCCGAAACCCGGCAAGATTTCGGTCACCCCGACCAAGCCGCTGTCGAACCAGCTCGATCTGTCGCTTGCCTATTCGCCGGGCGTCGCCGCTGCGTGCGAAGCGATCCACGCCGATCCGCTCGACGCGCAGAAGTACACGTCGCGCGGCAACCTCGTCGGCGTCATCACGAACGGCACCGCCGTGCTCGGCCTCGGCAACATCGGCCCGCTCGCTGCAAAGCCGGTGATGGAAGGCAAGGGCTGCCTGTTCAAGAAGTTCGCGGGCATCGACGTGTTCGACATCGAACTGTCGGAGTCCGACCCTGACAAGCTCGTCGAGGCGATCGCGATGCTCGAGCCGACGCTCGGCGGCATCAACCTCGAGGACATCAAGGCGCCGGAATGCTTCTACATCGAGCAGAAGCTGCGCGAGCGCATGAAGATCCCCGTCTTCCACGATGACCAGCACGGCACCGCGATCATCGCGTCGGCCGCGATCCTGAACGGCCTGAAGGTCGTCGGCAAGAAGCTGTCGGAAGTGAAGCTCGTATGCTCGGGCGCGGGCGCGGCAGCGATCGCGTGTCTGGACCTGCTGGTGAACCTCGGCCTGACGAAGTCGAACATCCTCGTCGCCGACTCGAAGGGCGTGATCTACGAAGGGCGCGGCAACCTCGATCCGTCGAAGCAGCGCTATGCGGCGACCACCGACGCGCGCACGCTCGCCGACGCGATCGTCGGCGCGGACGTGTTCCTCGGCTGCTCGAGCGCGGGCGTGCTGAAGCAGGACATGGTCAAGACGATGGGCGACCGGCCGCTGATCCTGGCGCTCGCGAATCCGGAACCGGAAATCCGCCCGGAAGACGCGAAGGCCGTGCGCCCGGACGCGATCGTCGCGACCGGCCGTTCGGACTACCCGAACCAGGTCAACAACGTGCTGTGCTTCCCGTTCATTTTCCGCGGCGCGCTCGACGTCGGCGCGACGACGATCACGGAAGAAATGAAGCTCGCGTGCGTGCGCGCGATCGCCGAACTGGCCCAGGAAACCGAGCAGAGTGAGGAAGTCGCGAAGGCGTATGAAGGCCACTCGCTCGAATTCGGGCCGGAATACCTGATTCCGAAGCCGTTCGACCCGCGCCTGATCATCAAGATCGCGCCGGCCGTCGCGCAAGCCGCGATGGATTCGGGCGTCGCCACGCGCCCGATCCAGGACATGGACGCGTACCGCGAGCAGCTCGGCGCGACCGTCTACCGCACCGGCATGGTGATGCGCCCGGTGTTCGCGACGGCGAAGCAGAAGCAGGCCCGCATCGTGTTCGCCGAGGGTGAGGACGAGCGTGTGCTGCGCGCCGCGCAGTTCGTGCTGCTGGAAAAGATCGCGAAGCCGATCATCATCGGCCGTCCGTCGGTCGTCGAGATGCGCCTGCAGAAGATCGGCTCGAAGCTGAAGGTCGGCGTCGATTTCGAGATCGTGAATCCGGAAGACGACACGCGCTACCACCGCTACTGGCAGGCGTACCACGAGATCGGCGCGCGCGACGGCGTCACGCCGGAAGTCGCGAAGGCCGCGCTGCGCAAGTTCAACACGCTGATCGGCGCGATGCTGGTGCACCTGGGCGATGCGGACGGGATGATCTGCGGGATGATCGACACGTACCACACGCACCTGAAGTTCATCGAGCAGGTGCTGGGCCGTGCGAACGGCGCCGAGCACTACGCGGCGATGAACCTGCTGATGCTGCCGGGCCGCAACCTGTTCATGTGCGACACGTACGTGAACGAAGTGCCGAGCGCGGAACAGCTCGCCGACATGACGATCCAGGCTGCCGCCGAGATCGAGCGCTTCGGCATCACGCCGAAGGCCGCGCTGCTGTCGAACTCGAACTTCGGTAGCGCGCCGTCGTCGTCGTCGCGCCGGATGGCGGAAGCCCGCAAGCTGATCAGCGAGCGCGCACCGAACCTCGAAGTCGACGGCGAAATGCACGGCGACGCGGCGCTGTCGGAAGCGGTCCGCAAGGCCGCGTTCCCGGGCACGACGCTGTCGGGCGAAGCGAACCTGCTGATCATGCCGAACGTCGAAGCGGCGAACATCGCGTACAACCTGCTGAAGATGGTCGGCGGCGAAGGCGTGACGGTCGGCCCGTTCCTGCTCGGCGCGGCGAAGCCGGTCCACATCCTGACGCCGGCCGCGACCGTGCGCCGGATCATCAACATGACGGCGGTTGCCGCCGCGAACGCGAACACGAAGTAAGTTCGCGCCCGCGTGGGCCGCGCATCACGCGCGGCACCATGAAAAACGCCACGGAACTCGCGTTCCGTGGCGTTTTTTGTGTCCAGCGTGCCGCACGGGGCGGGCGTCCCGACCGCGAACGCCCGCCGCGTACCGTTACGCGACCTGCTGGCTCGTCTGCCCGGCCGTCGGCGAACGCCACTGCGCGAGCAGCGTGTTCCACTTCTGGCGCACCGCACGCAGGTTGTTCTCCTTCACGTGGCCGTAGCCGCGAATGCCGTCCGGCAGCGCCGCGAGCTCGAGCGCGAGCGGGCGGTTGGCCGCGTTCAACTTGCCGAGCACTTCGCCGATCAGCGCTTCGTACTCGCCGATCAGTGCGCGCTCGGTGCGGCGTTCCTCGGTGCGGCCGAACGGGTCGAGCCCCGTGCCGCGCAGAAACTTCGCCTTCGCGAGCAGCCGGAACGCGGACATCATCCACGGGCCGTACGCCTTCTTTACGAGATGGCCGTGTGCATCCGTCTTCGCGAACAGCGGCGGCGCGAGGTGGAATTTCAGCTTCCAATCGCCTTCGAACTGCGACGACAGGCGCGCGAGGAACGCCGGATCGGACTGCAGCCGCGCGACCTCGTATTCGTCCTTGTACGCCATCAGCTTGAACAGATTGCGTGCGACCGCTTCGGTCAGCGGCTCCTGCACGGCGTCACCGTCCGCCAGCGCTCGCTCGGCCGCCCGCACCCTGTCGACGAAGGCTGCATAGCGCGATGCATACGCGGCGTTCTGGTACGCGGTGAGGACATCCACGCGCTTCGCGATCAATGCGTCGACCGCCTTCTTCGTGTGCAGCGCGATCACCGTCGCGCCCTGCACGGGGCGCGCGTCGCCGGCCGCGGCCTGCTTCACGCTCGCGAGGTCGTGCGCGGCGCGGCGACCCCAGTCGAACGCCGCCCGGTTCTTCTCGACCGACACCGCGTTCAGCTCGATCGCGCGTTCGAGCGACGCGAGCGTGAGCGGCAGCCAGCCTTTCTGCCACGCGTAGCCGAGCACGAACGGGTTCGTGTAGATCGCATCGCCGAGCAGCGCGACCGCGAAGCGGTTTGCATCGATGAAGTCGACGGCCGTGCCTGCCGCCGCGCGGATGTCGCTTTCGGCGGACACGCCCGGGAACGCCCAGTTCGGGTTCTTGATGAACTCGGCGGTCGGCGTCTGCGCGCTGTTGACGACCACGCGCGTCGTGTCATGCCGCATCCGCGACGTGCATTCGTCGCCGGCCGTGACGATCGCGTCGCAGCCGATCACGAGGTCGGCTTCGCCCATCGCGATTCGCGTCGCGTGGATGTCGGTCGGCGCATGCGAGATCTGCACGTGGCTCATCACGGCGCCGCCCTTCTGCGCGAGGCCCGTGACGTCGAGCACGGTCACGCCCTTGTTCTCCAGGTGTGCGGCCATGCCGAGCAGCGCGCCGATCGTGACGACGCCCGTGCCGCCGACGCCCGTGACGAGCACGCCGTAAGCACGGTCGATCGCCGGCAGCGTCGGCTCCGGAATCGGCGGCAGCGCGCCGCCGTCGACCGACACGGCCTTCGGCTTCTTCAACTGACCGCCCTCGACCGTGACAAAGCTCGGGCAGAAGCCCTTCAAGCACGAGAAGTCCTTGTTGCAGCTCGACTGGTTGATCTGGCGCTTCGTGCCGAATTCGGTTTCGAGCGGCTCGACCGACAGGCAGTTCGACTGCACCGAGCAGTCGCCGCAGCCTTCGCACACCGCGTCGTTGATCACGACGCGCTTCGCCGGATCCGGATACGTGCCGCGCTTGCGGCGGCGGCGCTTCTCGGTCGCGCAAGTCTGGTCGTAGATCAGGATCGTCGTGCCGGCGATCTCGCGCAGTTCGCGCTGCACGTCGTCGAGCTGGTCGCGGTGATGGATCGTCACGCCCGGCGCGAGCAGTGTCTTCTGGTCGTCGTACTTTTCCGGCTCGTCGGTGACGATCACGATCTTCTTCGCGCCTTCGGACGCGAGCTGGTGCGTGATCTGCGGCACCGTCAGCACGCCGTCGACCGGCTGGCCGCCCGTCATTGCGACGGCGTCGTTGTAGAGGATCTTGTAGGTGATGTTCGCCTTCGACGAGATTGCCGCGCGCACCGCCAGCAGGCCCGAGTGGAAATAGGTGCCGTCGCCGAGGTTCGCGAACACGTGCTTTTCGTCGGTGAACGGCGCCTGGCCGATCCACGGCACGCCTTCGCCGCCCATCTGGCTGAAGGTGCTCGTGCTGCGGTCCATCCACACCGTCATGTAGTGGCAGCCGATCCCGGCGATCGCGCGCGAGCCTTCCGGCACGTTGGTCGACGTGTTGTGCGGGCAGCCCGAGCAGAACCACGGCTTGCGCTCGGTCTGCACGTGCGGCTTCGCGAGCGCCATTTCCTTCGCGTTGATCACCGCGAGCCGCGCGGCGATGCGCGCGCGCACGTCGGACGGCAGCTCGAACTTCTCGAGGCGCGTCGCGATCGCCTTCGCGATGATCGCCGGCGACAGTTCGTAGTGCGCGGGCAGCAGCCAGTTGCCCATCGGCACCGACCATTCGCCGCCGGCGCCGTCCTTCTCGTCGAACTTGCCGAACACGCGCGGGCGCTGCGCATCGGGCCAGTTGTACAGCTCTTCCTTGATCGCGTATTCGAGGATCTGGCGCTTTTCCTCGACGACGAGGATTTCGTCGAGGCCGCGCGCGAATGCCTGCGCGCCTTGCGCTTCGAGCGGCCACACGCAGCCGACCTTGTAGAGGCGGATGCCGATCCGGGCGCAGGTTTCATCGTCGAGGCCGAGGTCGCTCAGCGCCTGGCGCACGTCGAGGTACGCCTTGCCGCCCGTCATGATCCCGAAGCGCGCGGTTGGCGAGTCGATCTCGATCCGGTCGAGCTTGTTCGCGCGCACATAGGCGAGTGCCGCATACCACTTGTAGTCCAGCAGCCGCGCTTCCTGCACGAGCGGCGGGTCGGGCCAGCGGATGTTCAGGCCGCCTTCCGGCAGGATGAAGTCGGTCGGCAGCACGATCTCGGTGCGATGCGGGTCGATGTCGACCGACGCCGACGATTCGACCACGTCCGTCACGCACTTGAGCGCGACCCACAGGCCCGAGTAGCGGCTCATCGCCCAGCCGTGCAGGCCGAAGTCGAGATATTCCTGCACGTTGGACGGGAACAGCACCGGCAGCCCGCAGGCCTTGAAGATGTGTTCGGACTGGTGCGCGAGCGTCGACGATTTCGCCGCGTGGTCGTCGCCGGCGAGCACCAGCACGCCACCGTGCGGCGACGAGCCGGCCGAGTTCGCGTGCTTGAAGACGTCGCCGGTGCGGTCGACGCCCGGGCCCTTGCCGTACCACATGCCGAACACGCCGTCGTACTTCGCGCCGGGGTACAGGTTCACCTGCTGCGAGCCCCACACGGCGGTGGCGGCGAGATCTTCGTTGAGACCGGGCTGGAAGACGATCTGATGGGAGGCGAGGTGCTGCTTGGCCTTCCACAGCGAGAGGTCGAGGCCGCCAAGCGGCGAACCGCGATAACCGGAGATGAAGCCGGCCGTGTTGAGGCCGGCGGCGCGGTCGCGTTCCTGCTGGAGCATCGGCAGGCGCACAAGCGCCTGGATGCCGCTCATGTACGCGCGGCCGCGTTCGAGCGTGTATTTGTCGTCGAGCGTGACGGACTTCAGCGCGGCTTCGAGCGAAGCGCGTTGGTCTGCGTCTAGCGGGGCATTCATTGAACAGTCTCCTCCACCCAGTTTGGGATCACCAAAGCTTCAATTGCGTCGACGTCTTGTGAACGTCTCGGCAGTGGCCGGCATATTGGCCGGTTTTAAGCGATGGTAGCACTGGGATAAACCCGTCGCCCATCGGCCGGCGTGCCGCGCCGCGTCGGCGAAACAGCGCGCCGCCATGCGTTACATCATGTAAAAGCATGTAAAGCCGGCCCCATCTTCGTACAAATGCCGTTAATCTTGTCGGCCTGCCGGAGGTGCCCGGCCGCGTCGGCCCGTTTCGACGCAACCGGGGAGGCGCCGGCAGTTTTTAAGGAGGTGCAATGAATACACGTCATATCCAGAGTTTCCTGATCGTGTCCGCGGCGTTTTTCGCGATGACCGGCCCGGTGCACGCGCGAGGCGCGAGCGCACTGGCGGCAGCCGGCGCGCAGATGCGTCAGATCGCGCCGGCACAGGACGCCGCAGCGCAGGCGGCCGAGCGCGTCATCGCAGCGAAGGCGAACGTGCGTTGATCCGTTCGCGCGGCCGCCGGGCCGCGCCGCAACGAGCAGAACGACAAAAGGGCGGGAATCGCAAGATTCCCGCCCTTTTTTCTTGTGCCGCCGATGTACGCGCGGCCGTCTGCGTCAGGCCTTGTCCTGGACGACGCCGCGGCGGATCTGGTCGAGCTCGATCGATTCGAACAGCGCCTTGAAGTTGCCTTCGCCGAAGCCCTGGTTGCCCTTGCGCTGGATGATCTCGAAGAAGATCGGGCCGATCTGGTTTTCGGTGAAGATCTGCAGCAGCAGGTCGTCGCGGGCCCCGTCGATCAGGATCTTGCGCTTCTTCAACTCGTCGAGCGATTCGCCGTGGTTCGGCACGCGGCGGTCGACAAGCTCGTAATACGTGTCGATCGTGTCGAGCAGCTTCACTTCCTTGCCGCGCAGGCCGTCGACCGCGCCGTAGATGTCGTTCGTGCCGAGCGCGATGTGCTGGATGCCTTCGCCGTGGTACGCGTCGAGGTATTCCTGGATCTGGCCGGCCGTGTCCGAGCCTTCCTCGTTGATCGGGATCCGGATCTTGCCGCACGGCGACGTCATCGCCTTCGACTTCACGCCCGTCACCTTGCCTTCGATGTCGAAGTAGCGCACTTCGCGGAAGTTGAACAGGCGCTCGTAGAACTCGGCCCATTCCTGCATGCGGCCGCGATGCACGTTGTGCGTCAGGTGGTCGATGTAGGTGAGGCCATGGCCGGCCGGGTTCGGGTTCGCGCCGGCGATCGGCTCGAAGTCGACGTCATAGATGCTGATGTCGCCGATTGCGCCGGGCTGCGCGCCGTTCTTGCCGCGCCAGCGGTCGACGAAATAGATCAGCGAATCGCCGATGCCCTTGATCGCCGGGATGTTCAGCTCCATCGGGCCCGTCTTGTTGTCGAAGCCCCACGCGCCGAGGTCGAGCGCGTGCCGGTACGCCTTCGCGGCGTCCTGCACGCGAAACGCGATCGCGCAGATCGACGGGCCGTGCAGGCGCGCGAAGCGTTGTGCGAACGAATCGGGTTCGGCGTTGATGATGAAGTTGATGTCGCCCTGGCGGTAGACCGTCACGTCCTTGTGGCGATGGCGTGCGATCGCGGTGAAACCCATCCGTTCGAACAGCTGTCCGAGCGCTTTCGGATCCGGTGCGGTGTATTCGATGAATTCGAAGCCGTCGGTGCCGACGGGATTGTCCCAGTTGGGGATCTGCATGCCGTGTCTCCTGTGTGCTGTGCGAGCGGCCGGGTGAGGTGGGCAGCCCGGCCGGTTTCATGTCGAAGGTGATGCGTGCCGCGGCGCGCGCAACGCATCGCTCCATGCGACAGAGTGTAGCGGGCAGAGGGGAGCGTAAACTTGCGAACTTGATTGTCCGTGCCTACGATGACGCAATTTCAAGTCTCGAAATAATCATTGGAGGGCAGAAAATGGCGCAAGCCGAATTGGATGCCATCGACCGGCGGATTCTCGCGATTCTTCAGGAGAACGGCCGCCTGTCGAACCAGGAGATCGCCGAGCGGGTGAACCTGTCGCCGAGCCCGTGCCTGCGGCGGATCCGGCGGCTCGAGGAGATCGGCGTGATCACCGGCTACGTCGCGCTGCTCGATCCGCAGAAGCTCGGGCTCGACCTGCTCGCCTATGTGAGCGTGCGGCTCGAGAAGCGCGGCGGCCTGGCGCCGGTCCGTGCCGACGAGACGTCGGCGCGCGCGGGCGCGACCCACGCGGAACTGTTCCGCGCGGCCGTGCAGACCTGGCCGGAAGTGGTCGCGTGCCATGCGATGACGGGCGACATGGATTACCTGCTGCGCGTGCAGGTCGAGGACATGGCGCACTTCTCCCGCTTCGTGCAGGAGCATTTGCTGCACCACCCGTCGGTGATCGATGTGAAGACGAGCTTCTCGCTCGAGTGCTTCAAGGAGACGACGGCGTTGCCGATTCGGTCAGTGCGCTAGCGCGCGGCGCCGGGAGAAGGGGGGCAAGAAAAGAGGGCCGGGCGCCCCGCGGGCAGCCCGGTCGGCCGATGTCACGCCGTCAGCGCGGCGGGCATCAGCGATTCGATGAACTTCGACGTACGGTGCGTCTGGCGCTTCAGCGCATAGTCGAACACCGCGGCCTGCTCCTGCAGCATCTCGGCGAGGATCGTCGAGTGGTCGGCCGGCGGCAGCGACAGGTACGCATCGGCTTCGCCGTATGCGTATTCGATCCGCATCCCGGACTTCTTCGCGATGTGCATCATCGTCGCGTTGCGCGACAGGCAATGCATATACAGCATCGTCACGCGGGTGTTGCGGCTGCGGATCGCCGCGCGCTCGAACAGCTTCGAGCCGACGCCGCGGCCGCGGGCGCTTTCGAGCACCGACACGCCGAATTCGGCCGTGCGCTTGTCGCCTTCGGCCGGCAGGTACGCCAGGTGGCCGACGCCGATCAGTTCGAGCGCATGGTCGAACACGCCGAACACGGTGTCGCGGCCGAAGTCGATCGTACGGACATAGTTCTCGATCACGTGGTCGGGCACCATCTGGCCGAAGCGCAGCAGGCGGTCCTCTTCGTTGAGCGAGAGAAAGTGGGTGAGCATTCGCTCACGGTCTTTGGAAGCCAGTTCCCTGACGAGAACCGGCGCAGTACCGGCGTCGCCGACGGCATCGGCACGGCGGTTGAGTTGCGTGTTCATCGTGGGTTCCTCAGTGTGTAGCTGCACAAGCGTCTTGTGCGATGCAGCAGCATTTTACCCGAGCGGGGTTGGGGAAAACCCGTATTTGACGTTATTTGTGCTGAGGGGAAATTCTAAATCCGCTTAGTTCATTTGCTATCTATTTGATTTGTAACGGATAAAAAATTCATCATATGAAATGCGCGGCGGCCTGTCGCAGTGTACCCGCCGCGCAACGCATGCTGCTGCGCGGCAATCAGGCGCCCGACGACAGCCCGCGTTCCATCAGGTCGATCACCTGTTCGGCGAAGTCGCGGTAGCCGAGGCGACCGCCCGGCTTGAGCCACGTGAACGTCCAGTTGATCATCCCGAACACCATCATCGTGACCGACGTCTGGTTTTCCTTGGAGATCCGGTCCGGATAGGCGCGCGCGAGCTGGCGCGCGAATGCCGCGACGATGTCGCGCTGGCGGTCCAGCACGATTTCGCGCTGCGCATCCTCCAGATACTTCACGTCGTTGAGCAGCGCGACGTGGCGGCTGTGCGACGTCTCGTACTCGGCGAGGAACGCCCGCACCAGTTCGGCGAACGCGTCGCGCTCGCTGAGGCCGCGCCGCTGGCTGGCGCCTTCGACCTCGGCGATGATCAGCATCAACCGTTTCGTGTAGCGGTCGAGCAGGTCGAACAGGATCGCTTCCTTGCTCTCGTAATAGTGATAGAGACGTGCCTTCGACGTGCCGCTCGCGGTCGCGAGATCGGACATCGACGTGCTCGGATAGCTCGTCTGCGCGAATTTCTCGGCGGCGAGATCGAGGATCTGCTCGCGCTGGGATTCGTGGTCGGGCGCTCGGGTACGGGCCATGGTCGAATGCGAAAGAGTAGCGTTAGCGGGCCGCGGCTGGCGCGCGCACCTGCGTGGAAGAGAGGGCGGCCGGCGCGTCGTCCTGCAGCTCGAGCCGGCCGGCTGCCGCGAGCTCGCGGCAGCGCCACCAGGCGATCGAGTCGCTGACGAACAGCCCGCCGCGGTCGGCGCCGGCCATGATGCCGCCGACGACGCGTTGTGCGGGTTGCCAGCCGGGTTCCGCGTGCGCGGCGATCAGTGCGTCGAGGTCGGCGTACTGGCCGCTCTTGATCGTGTTGCTCACCCAGTAGCGCAACTCGGCATTCAGGTGCTTGGCCTCCTGCCATTCGAGCGCGAGGCGGCCGATGCGCAGCACCGAGACCGGCGCGGCCATCGGCCGTTTGCGGGCGAGCGCCGCCGGCGAGAACATCCCGGTCGAACAGGCCTGGTCGGTGCGGGTCAGCGCCGCGCGCTGCGGCGCGTCGAGGTCGGCGGCCGACAGCCGCACCTCGTTCAGGCGCTGCGGCACGTTGCGCAGGTGATAGGCGACGCGGCGCAGCAGCAGCTTGTCGCCGACGCTCGGCGCGTGCCAGACGACCACCTGGCCCGTGTCCATCGCGAGCTGGTCGAGGCGGGCGAACTCGCCTTCGATTTCCGCGTTCCAGTCGGGAATCTGATCGCCGAGCACGCGCTGCCAGAAGGCGGCGCGCGTGTCGGGCGTCTCGTCGGCGCCCTTCAGCGGCCCGACCGCGAGATCGTCGAGCAACCCGACGACGCGCTCGTCGCGTCCGGCTTGCGCGAGCGCCTCGCGCAGCGACGCGGCGGCGGTGCCGCCCTGAATCACGTGAATGGTACTCATCGGCCTGTCATCGAACAAAAGAAAACCGCCGGACGGGCGGACGCGATGACGTCCAGCCGGCCGGCGGCCCCTAGTGTAAGCGAGATGTGTGACGACGAGAAACCGGCACGCCGCGCCGGTACGACGCCGCTCAACGCTCGTCGAAGCTGACGACGACCTTGTCGCTGATCGGGTGGCACTGGCATGTGAGCACGAAGCCGTCCTTCACTTCGTGTTCCTCGAGCGTGTAGTTCTTTTCCATCCGGACTTCGCCTTCGACCACCTTCGCCCGGCACGTGCAGCACACGCCGCCCTTGCACGCGTAGGGCAGCGCGAGGCCCGCGCGCAGGCCGACGTCGAGCAGGCTCACGCCTTCGTACGGCAAGCGCAGCTTGCGCTTCTTGCCGTCGAGCACGATTTCGAGGTCGGCGGCCGGCGTCGTGTCGGTGATCTCGACGACGGGTGCGCCGGCCTGCGGCAGCGGCGTGCCGAAGCGTTCGACATGCACCTTCGCCTGCGGCACGCCGGCTGCCTTCAGCGCGGCTTCGGCTGCGTCCATCATCGGCGCGGGGCCGCAGATGAACGCTTCGTCGATCGCGTCGGCGGGCATCAGCGTGGCGAGGAATTCCGCGCATTTCGCCTGGTCGAGGACGCCATTGAACAGCTCGACGTCCTGCTGGTCGTCCGACAGCACGTGATACAGGACGAAGCGGTTCATGTAGCGGTTCTTCAGGTCCTCGAGCTCCTCCGCGAACATGATCGAGTCGACGCTGCGGTTGCCGTAGATCAGCGTGAACGTGCTGCGCGGTTCGAGTTCGAGCGTCGTCTTCACGATCGCGAGCACCGGCGTGATGCCCGAGCCGCCGGAGAACGCGACGTACTGCTGGCCGTGATCGGCGTTCAGGTGCGTGAAGAAGCGGCCGTCCGGCGTCATCACGTCGATCGTGTGGCCCGGCTTCAGCGTGTCGAACGCGAAGTTCGAGAAACGGCCGCCGCGCACGCGCTTGATGCCGATGCGCAGTTCGCCGTCACGATCGTAGTCGGTCGTGCCGACACAGATCGAGTACGAGCGGCGCGTTTCCTCGCCGTCGATATGGGTCTTCAGCGTGACGAACTGGCCTTGCGTGAAGCGGTACGCGTCGCGCAGCTCCGGCGGCACGTCGAAGGAGACCGTAACGGCGTCGGCGGTCTCGGGGCGCACGTCGCGGATACGCAGCGGGTGAAATTGCGGAGTCGCCATGATCAATAGGGTTTGAAGTAGTCGAAGGGTTCGCGGCAGTCGACGCAGCGATACAGCGCCTTGCAGGCCGTGGACGCGAATTGCGCGAGACGCTCGGTGCGGGCGGAGCCGCAGCGCGGGCAAACGGGCGCCGCGACCGGCCGCGGCACGAAACGCACGACGGTTTCCCGTGGCGCGGCGCTGCCGCACAGACCGACGGGCGGCGCGATGCCGTAGGCGCGCAGCTTCTCGCGCGCTTCCTGCGTGATCCAGTCGGTCGTCCACGCGGGCGCGAGCACCGTCTCGATCCGGTGCGGCGGCAGGTCGGCGGCCTGCAGCGCGGCGGCGATGTCCTCGGCGATCTGCGACATGGCCGGACAGCCGGAGTAGGTCGGCGTGATCACGACTTCGAGCAGGCCGTCGTCCGCGCGACGGACGTCGCGCAGGATGCCGAGCTCGCGGATCGACACAACCGGGATTTCGGGATCGGGCACCGCTTCGAGCACGTCCCATGCACGCGCGAGCAATGGATCGTTGCGGTGCGCGGCGGGCATGGCGTCGGCGGGTGTAGCGGTCTGGACGGACATCGTCGGGCTCCGTTGGGTCGGCCGGTTACCAGGTCGCGCCGGGGTGCTGGCGCGCGAGGCTCTGCATTTCCGCGAGCAGGTAGCCCATGTGCTCGGAGTGCTCGCCCTGCTTGCCGGTCGTCACGTGCTGGACGGGCGCCGGCAAGGTGAGCGTCGCCTCCGCGAGCGCATCGTCCACGTCCGCGCGCCACGCGGCTTCGAGCGCGGCCGGTGCCGGGGCGATGCCAAGTGCGGCGACGGCGTCGTCGATTGCGTCGGCCGCGAAGAATTCGCGCGTGTACGGAATCAGGTAATCGAGCGCAGCCTGCGCGCGGCGATGCGATTCGTCGGTGCCGTCGCCGAGGCGCACCAGCCATTCGCGCGCGTGCTGCACGTGATAGCGGGTCTCCTTCACCGATTTCGCGGCGATCGCGGCGAGGTGCGCGTCCGTCGACGTTTCGAGCGCCGTCCACACGTGCAGCATCAGCGTTGCGTAGAGGAAGTTGCGCACGATCGTCACCGCGTAGTCCTTGTCGGCGTGCGCGGTGCCGGCGATCGGGCCGTAGTGCGGCAGCTCGGCGAGCGTGAAGTTCGCGAATTCGCGCTCGGTGCGGAAGTACGCGTAATCGTCTTCCGTCTTCGCCGCGCCGTTGAGCTGGCGCTCGAGTTCGGCTGCGTGCGTATACAGCATGCGGGCCTGGCCGATGAGGTCGAGGCTCATGTTGGTGAGCGCGATGTCTTCCTCGAGGATCGGGCCGTGGCCGCACCATTCGGCGTTGCGCTGACCGAGGATCAGCGCGTTGTCCGCAAGGCGCAGCACGTAGGAGAGGTGTTCGGGCGTGATCGTCATGGCGCGGGCGTTACATGTGGTTGACTTCGTCGGGCAGCGTGTAGAACGTCGGGTGACGGTAGATCTTGTCGCCCGCCGGTTCGAACAGCTCGGCTTTCTCGGCCGGATCCGACGCGGTGATCGCCGACGACGGCACCACCCAGATGCTCACGCCTTCCTGGCGGCGCGTGTAGACGTCGCGCGCCATGCGCAGCGCCATCGACGCGTCGGCCGCGTGCAGGCTGCCGCAATGCTTGTGGTCGAGGCCCTGCTTGCTGCGCACGAACACTTCCCAGATCGGCCATTCCTTGTTCATCACTCTCTCCTGAATCCTGTATTCGATGGTTGCCGCTCAGGCGGCGTGCTGTTCGGCGCGGACGCGGCGCTTCGCTTCGTGCGCGAGCGCGGCTTCGCGTACCCACGCGCCGTCGTCGTGCGCCTTCACGCGGGTCGCTAGGCGTTCCTTGTTGCAAGGGCCGTCGCCGTTGACGACGCGCCAGAATTCATCCCAGTCGATCGTGCCGTAGTCGTGGTGGCCGCGCGCCTCGTTCCACTTCAGGTCCGGGTCGGGCAGCGTCACGCCGAGGACCTTCGCCTGGTCGACCGTCGCGTCGACGAACTTCTGCCGCAGGTCGTCGTTCGAGATCCGCTTGATGCCCCATTTCGCGGACTGGCTGCTGTGGACCGAATCGGCGTCGCTCGGGCCGAACATCATCAGCACCGGCCACCACCAGCGGTTTACGGCCTGCTGGACCATCGCGCGCTGCGCGTCGGTGCCCTTCATCATCGACAGCAGCGCATCGAAACCCTGGCGCTGGTGGAACGATTCTTCCTTGCACACGCGGATCATCGCGCGCGCGTACGGGCCGTACGTGCAGCGGCACAGCGGGATCTGGTTCATGATCGCGGCGCCGTCGACGAGCCAGCCGATCACGCCGACGTCGGCCCAGGTCGGCGTCGGGTAGTTGAAGATGCTCGAGTATTTCGCCTTGCCGGCGTGCAGCGCGTCGATCAGCGAATCGCGCGATACGCCGAGCGTTTCGGCCGCGCTATAAAGATAGAGGCCGTGGCCGGCTTCGTCCTGGACTTTCGCGAGCAGGATCGCCTTGCGCTTCAGGCTCGGCGCGCGCGAGATCCAGTTGCCTTCCGGCAGCATGCCGACCACTTCCGAGTGCGCATGCTGCGAGATCTGGCGGACCAGCGTCTTGCGATAGGCGTCGGGCATCCAGTCCTGCGGTTCGATCTTGCCGTCCGCGGCCATGACCGCGTCGAACCGCGCTTGCTCGGGCGACTCGGCTGCGGCGTCGAGCGACGCGACGTTGCCGGGGATGTCGAGGGATTGCGTGTACATGGCGGAGATTCTCGTCCGGTTGAATGTGTGCGAAGTATAAACCAACCGACCGGTCGGTTAATAAATTTCTTGTGCATTTGCGGCGAGACTCGGGTAAACGAGAGGAGTCGGGGCGCGATCGCTGCGCTGGAAGGCGGTTCGCCGCGTGAGATCGGCGGCTTCTGCGGCACAATGCCCGCTTTCCGATGAGGATTTCGCCGATGTCATTTCGAAGCAGCTTCGTCGCGACCGTGCTGGGCGCGTCCATGTTCCTGTCGCCGTTCGCGGCCTCGGCCGCGCCGGCCGGGTGGGTCGCCGCATGGGCGACTGCATTGCAGCCGATTCCCGACCTGGCTGCGCCGCCGCCGCTCTATCGTGCGCCCGACGTAGCTGGGCGGACCGTTCGGCAGATCGTCTATCCGACCGTATCGGGACATGCCGCGCGGATTCGCGTGAGCAATGCATACGGTCGCGCGCCGCTGGTGATCGATGCTGCGGGTCTCGCGCGCGCGGGTGACGGCGCGGCGCTTGCCGATGGGGCGAGCACTGCCGTGCGCTTCGGCGGCAAGGTGTCGGTGACGCTCGCGCCGGGCCAGGAGCTCGAAAGCGACCTGGTGGCGATCGACGTGACCGCCGGGCGGCCGTATGCGATCAGCCTGCGGATGGGGGCGAACCAGCGGATGACCGTGTGGCACCGTGTGTCGAACCAGTTCAATTACGTATCGGCGCCGGGCGATCACGTGAACGACCCGGGTGCCGGCGCATTCCGCACGCGCTTTACCCAGTATGCGTGGGTGACCGAATTGGCCGTCGAGGCTGGTGCTGCGCGGGCGAGTGTCGCGGCGATCGGGGACTCCATCACCGACGGGCTGCGCTCCAGCCTGAACCGCAACCGTCGCTGGCCGGATGCGCTGGCGCTCCGGCTGACCGCGGTAGGTTCGAATACGCTCGGCGTGGTGAATCTCGGGATCAGCGGCAACCGGCTGCTCAGCGATTCGGCGTGCTACGGCACGTCGCTCGCGTCGCGGTTCGAGCGCGATGCGCTTTCGCGCGCGGGGGTGAAGGCGGCGATCGTGCTGATCGGCATCAACGACATCAACTTCGCGGCGATGCCGCCGCGTGCGGGGCTCGATTGCGACAGCCCGCATACGCAGGTCACGGCCGCGTCGTTGATCGACGGCTACCGCCGGTTGATCGAGGCCGCGCACCGCCAGGGTGTGAAGGTCTTCGGTGCAACGCTTACGCCTGCGGCATTGCCGGCCGGGCGCGAGGCGATCCGGCTCGAGGTGAACCGGTGGATTCGGAGCGGCGGCGGGTTCGACGGCGTGGTCGACTTCGACGCTGTGCTGCGCGATCCGGCGCACCCGAGCGTGCTGCTGCGCCGATATGACAGCGGTGACGGCATTCACCCGAGCGACGCCGGCTACACGGCGATGGCCGACGCGGTGCCGGTGGAGCGGCTGCAGGCCGTGGTTGGCGGCAAGTGAAATCGCCTAATACATATATATAGAGAGAGTGCGACCAGCCGCCGGCTGCTTCCGGATCGCGGGCGGTGCGTCGTCCGTCGAACCCCAAGCCCTCGTGCGCGGCAGCGCACGGGGGCTTTTTCAAAATATTTTCACAAAGGGGCTTGCGGAGACGGGGGCGGGTGCTTAGAATCACGCCTCTTTCGCGCTAACGGAAACGCGGCGCGGGAGGGAAGGGAAGCGGTGCGGTCGAGGGTAGGTTGTAGGAGCCCCGGCGCACACGAAGTTGAACCCCGCCGTCGCAACGAAGCAGTTCAAAAAGTTGTTGACGAGCGAAGAAAGACGGTTCATAATCTCGTTTCTCTGCTGCTGAAAACGCAGCGCTGCTGGGAAGCAGAAGGTTTCTCGCAGAAATGCTCTTTAAAAATTAACAGCCGATAAGTGTGGGCGCTTGATGGAAGCGAGCTGATCTTCGGATCAGATAGCGAAAGTATCAAGAGTCTCACACTAAAGTAAGTCAG